>NZ_JANSHO010000074.1:0-53125 GCF_047502635.1 Synechococcus sp. RC10B2 | reverse complement strand
AGCGGGGCTTCCAGGACTACGTCCCGCTAGCGCGAACGGCGGATTAGCTAAAACTTGGCGCAACGTTTTCCCGGCGTCTCCCCTCGCCGCATCCCACCCTAGGTGAAGGTCTTCGGAAAACCTGTCTCCAAAGTCTTTAGGGATCCCCCCCTTTCCCCTACACTCAAGAGGGAGCTACCCTTAAGTTGGGAAATCGTCCAGATGGGCTATCGCCGCCGCGATTGGTTGGCCTACTGGCTGCTCAAGTGGCTGGTGGTCAACCCTTTATTTCGGGGACTGTATTTTGGCCGCACCTATGGCCAGGAAAACGTGCCGCGCCACGGATCCCTGATCATCGTCAGCAACCACGCCAGCCACTTGGATCCGCCGCTGGTGGCCAATGCGGTGCGCCGCCCGGTAGCCTTCATGGCCAAAGAAGAGCTGTTCCAGGTGCCGGTGCTGAAGCAGGTGATCCGGCTCTACGGGGCTTACCCGGTCAAAAGGGGAGGTGCGGATCGCAGCGCCTTGCGGGCCACAGAGGCAGCCCTGGCCCAGGGCTGGGCGGTAGGGATCTTTCTCAACGGCACCCGCACCCCCGATGGCCGCATCCCCCAGCCTCACCTGGGGGCAGCCTTGGTGGCAGCGCGCACCCAGACACCCTTGCTCCCCGTAGCCCTCTGGGGCACCGAGAAGGTGCTGCCCAAGGGATCCCGCTGGCCGCGCTTGTTTTGCCCCATCACGGTGCGCATCGGCAGGCTGATCCCCCCGCCGGCTTCCAGCGACAAAGCTGAGCTGCAGCAGGCAACCGCGGCCTGCGTGGAGGCCATCCATGCCCTCCTGGATCAGGGGCGCTGAGGGGCAATCAGAGTATCTTGAGCAACCAGATACTCGGCCACCGGCTTTCCCCCCAAGATGTGCTCTTGCAGCACCCGCTCTATCACCGGCGGCGTGGCCGAGTGGTACCAGAACCCGCCGGGGTACACCAACAACACCGGCCCAGGAACACCGTAGTTGCAGGCCCGCAGACAATTGGCCTTGGTGCGGTTGACGCGCAGAGGGCCCACGCCCGCCAGCTCCAGGTTCAACTGCTGGATCCGCAGCCTCAGGTATTCCCAGGCTTCCAGCCCCACCGCCTTTTCACAGCACTTGGGCTTGGTCTGGTCGGCGCAGAGGAACAGATGCCAATGGTAAGACGGAATCGGATCCGGCTGAGGTTCTGCAGATGGGCTTGCCGGCGTGGGAAGGGGAGCGGAAAGCTGGGTCATGTGAGGATCCGTGTCTCCTACTGCCACCGAATAATCACTAGATAATTATATGAGTAGTTAAAGAAGACGTCGGGCATCCCGACAAACCTTCTGACCCCTAGGAAATGGGGTAGAGGCCTGGGGATGTGCTGCCCTAGCCTGGATAAAAGGATCCCTCACCTGTCCGGCAATGCTGATCGATGCTCCCCAACAGCGGCTATTTCTCGCCCTCCTTCCCCCACCAGACCTGCAGGAGCAAGTGACCGCCATTAAACAACAGTTTGCCGAGCAATTCGCCAGCCGCGCAGCCCTGCGCTCGCCCCCTCACATCACCCTGGTGCCTCCTTTCGAGTGGCCCACTGCCCAGCTGGCGGCCCTGACAGGATCCCTAGAAGCATTTGCTAAGGAGCAGGCGCCAGTTGCCGTTGAGCTCTGTGGCTTCGGCGCCTTCCCGCCACGGGTTATTTATATTCACGTCGAGCCCTCCCCCGAGCTGCAACAGCTTCAGGCCAAGGCCCAGCGGCACATGAGCCTCCTTCTCAAGCAAGAAGAAGCAACGGCTCCAGCCCGTCCCTTTGTGCCCCACATGACTGTGGCCTTCCGGGATCTCCAGCCGGCCCAGTTCCGCGCCGCCTGGCCGCAGTTCAAGGCTCGCCTCTTCCAGGGATCCTTTCTCGCCTCTGCCCTGACCCTCCTCCTCCATGACGGCAAGCGCTGGCAGGTTTTTGCCGAATTCTCTCTCTCCGCCTCTGAGGGATTGAGGCAGGAAACAACAGCCTACTCAACCCAGTGAGCAGCCATATATTCAGCTAGATCCAGCACCCGCTGCGAGTAGCCCCACTCGTTGTCGTACCAGGCCATCACCTTCACCAGATCCCCGTCCAGCACGCTGGTCATCTCGGCATCCACAATCGCCGAGCAGTCGTGGCCGCGGTAGTCGATGGAGACTAAGGGGATATCGGAGTAGGCAATGATCCCTTTCATCGTGGTCTCTGAAGCGTCCTTGAGAGCCGCGTTCACCTCCTCGGCAATCACGCGCCGCTCCGTTTGCACCACCAAGTCCACCAGCGACACGTTGGGCGTGGGCACCCGTACCGCCACCCCGTTCAGCTTGCCCTTCAGTTCGGGGATCACCAGCGCCACCGCCTTGGCCGCCCCGGTGGTGGTGGGCACCATGCTCAACGCCGCCGCCCGCGCCCGTCGCAGATCGCGGTGGCCGCCATCCAAAATCCGCTGGTCACCGGTGTAGCTGTGGGTGGTGGTCATCGTGGCCCGCAAGACGCCGAACTTGTCCAGCAACACTTTGAGGATGGGGGCAAGGCAGTTGGTGGTGCAACTGGCGTTGCTGACAATGTTGTGCCGCACCGGGTCATAGGTGTGTTGGTTAACGCCATATACAAACGTGGGAATGTCGCCCCCCTTGGCCGGAGCGGTGATCACTACTTTTTTGGCTCCCGCCTCAAGGTGCTTAGAGGCCCCTTGATAGTCTACGAACACCCCTGTAGCTTCAATAACAAGATCCACCTTCCACTCTTTCCAGGGCAGGTTGCTGGGGTTGCGATCGGAAACGGCGTGGATATGCTTGCCGTTAACCAGCAGGCCACCCTCGACGGCCTCCACTTCCGCCCCTTGCAGCGGCCCGAGAATGGAATCGTATTTGAGCAGATGGGCAGCCGTGCGGGCGTCTGATGTGTCGTTGATGGCAACAATATCGAGATTGGACTGGGAGCGACCCAGCCAACACCGCAAAAAGTTGCGACCGATACGACCAAATCCGTTGATGGCTACCCTGACCACTGCTCTTAACCTCGCTGCTTGAAGTGCTTTGGGGCTGCTTAGCACATAATACCGCAACCCCTGGCTATTCTGAAGATAAAATTTGGGATCCCACCGCTTGATTTCTGGCCTCTTTTTTGAGTAGTATCAACTGATATTTAACTTTAGGGATCCCGGCCTGCCTGCAGGGGTTGGCTTTCCTCAAGCGGGGTAGCGCTGCTGCAGCAAGGCCATAGCCGAGGCCACGTTTTCGGCTCCCCGCTGTTCCAGCAGATCCGCGAACATGCTGTCGAGCCAAAAGAGGCGCTCGCCGATGATCTGGGTCCAGGCGCGGTAGAGCTTCAGCTGGACTTCCAGGGGCAATAGGAGCAGCCCCTCGCGGGAGAGGCGCAGGGTTTGCACTTCGGTCAGGCTCACCGCGGTAAAGGAACGTCGCCGTCCCGTCAGCAAGGAAAGTTCCCCAAACACGCGCCCGGCATGCAGCGTGGCCAGCCAATAATCGCCGGGATGGCGCATGTACTGGCGACGCAGCTCCACGATCCCGCTGAGAACTACGTATAGGTCGCTACTGGGATCCCCTTGTTGGAAGATCACCTGGCCGGGGGAAAAGCGGCTGGGCAGTAGGGCAGCCGTCAATGCCTTCCACTCAGCATCTTCCAAAGACTGAAAGAGCAAGTGCTCGCGAACGCGCTCAAACGGATAACGGCTGCTGCTCATCGGGCAAGCGGCTGGAAGTGCTTGGGGCCAGCTCTGTTTCATCCTACCGTCACCCCACGTTTTGGGTAGGAGGGATCCCTGCAAAAGGCTTGGGCGAGACCCAACTGGGCCATTTTCCAACACGTAGAATTTTTGCCGGCCATGGCGCCGGCAGAAGTTCTGTCCAGGCAGGCTGTAGGGGGTTCTCAAAAAAGCCGCAGAAGCTCGGCAGTCATTCCCGGAAAGCGGCAAAGATGTATACAAATCTCAAATGGAGAAAGCTCTCTAGGGATCCCGATCGATGCAGCCTGGCTCAATTGTTTGCTGCCGCCACCGCGAGTGGGTGGTGCTCCCCGCTGATTCCGAAGAAGGGGTAGTGCTGCGGCCCCTTACTGGTACGCCAGAGGATGCGATTCACATTCACCGACAACTGATGAACCTTGTAGGCGGCACCTTGCCCTTTGAGCGCATCGAGCCGGCCTTCTTCCCGCTGCCCTGCGCCGACCGAGTTGCCGATGCTGCAGCCGCCCATCTCCTCTGGCAGGCAGCGCGGCTTATCTTGCGCGAGGGCGCCACTCCCTTTCGCTCGCTGGGGCGCATCTCCATCCGGCCCCGAACCTACCAGTTTGTGCCGTTGCTCATGGCGCTGCGCCTTGATCCGGTGCGGCTGTTTATTGCCGACGACGTGGGAGTGGGCAAGACCATCGAAGCGCTGCTGATAGCCAGAGAACTTCTGGATCGCGGCGAGATCCGGCGCTTTTGTGTCCTTTGCCCGCCTTATTTGTGCGAGCAGTGGGCCAGGGAGCTGGCCGAGAAGTTTCACCTCGAGCCGGTAGTTATCCGCTCGGGGACGGTAGGGCAACTGGAGCGGCAAACCCCGCTGGGACAGAGCCTCTACGAATACTTCCCGGTGCAGGTGGCCAGCATTGATTTTGTCAAAACAGAGCGCAACCGCCCTCAATTTTTACAGTTTTGTCCTGAGCTGGTCATTGCCGACGAAGTGCACGGTGCGGCGGCGGCCAGTTCCGGCAGAGCTCAGCAGGAGCGGCATGCCCTTTTGAGAGCCATTGCCCAAGCGCCCAACCGCCACCTGATTCTGCTGACGGCTACTCCCCACAGCGGCATCCCAGAGGCCTTCCGTTCCTTGCTGGGGCTGCTGCGGCCTGAGTTTGAGGCGTGGGACTTTCAGGATCTCACTGAGAGCCAGCGCCTCGAGCTGGCCCGTCACTTTGTCCAGCGCACGCGGCGGGACATTAAGGAGACCTGGCAAGAAACCGCCTGCTTCCCAAGCCGAGAAGCTGAAGATGAGACCTATGACCTTTCGCCCCGCTACCGCGAGCTGTTTGAGCGCACCTATGCCTTCTGCGCGGAGCTGGTGCGCACCGGCCAGCAGATGGAACAGCGGCGGCGGCGAGTACGCTACTGGGGGGCGCTGGCTCTTTTGCGCTGTGTCATGTCCAGTCCGGCAGCGGCCTTGGCAGCGCTGGCCAATCGCGGTGCAGGCTCCCGGGAGGAAGAAGCTGAAGAGGCCGAGGAGAGCTTTAGCCGCTGGGTGTTCGAGTCAGCAGAAGAGCGTACTGACGACGAATTACCGCTGCCAGCCCTCGAAGCAGCAGATCAAACTCTGCCCGACAGCGACCGCCGCCGGCTGCGCGAGCTCGCCCGCCTGGCTGGTCAACTGCGTGGCGTAGACCAAGACACCAAGCTGGCGCGGGCCATCGAGCTAGTGAAGCGGCTCCTCAAAGAGAGCTTTCACCCCATTCTCTGGTGCCGCTATGTGGCCACGGCGGAGTATCTTGCCGACCACCTTCGACAACACCTGGGATCCGCAACTCAGGTAGCCTGCGTAACCGGCCGCATGGGCGACGAGGAGCGGGAGGCCAAGATTGCGGAAATGGCCGTTGACCAGCCACGGGTGCTGGTGGCCACCGACTGCCTCTCGGAAGGGATCAACCTGCAGGAAAAATTGACAGCCGTCATCCACTACGACCTGCCCTGGAACCCCAACCGGCTGGAGCAGCGGGAGGGGCGGGTGGATCGCTACGGCCAACGGGCCCCCCGGGTCAAGGTCATTCGTTTTTTTGGGCGAGATAACCCTGTGGACGGCGTGGTGCTAAAGGTGCTGCTGGACAAGGCGCGGGAAATTCGCCGCACCCTTGGTACCCACGTGCCTGTTCCCGAAGCGAGTGAAAGCGTTACCCAGGCGGTGCTGGAGGCGCTTTTTTTGCGCCAGGGATCCGGCTCAGGGGAGCGCCAGTTGGAGCTGGATCTGGGGATGGCAGAGGTGAGCCGGTTTCACGCCCGGTGGGATCGCTCTGCCGAGCAGGAGCGGCGCAACCGCACCCGTTTTGCCCAGCGATCCCTCAAGCCTGAAGAAGTGCAGCGGGAACTGGAGGCTACAGACGCCGTGCTGGGGGATCCGCAGGCAGTACAGCAATTTTTTCTCGCTGCCGCCCAGCGCCTGGGCCTGGCCGTGATCCCTGACCGGCAGTCTGGAGTCTTCCAGGTCAACCTCAGCCGAGAGGGCACGGCAACCCTGCCGGAGGCCATTCGTTCAGCCCTGCCCCAGCCCAAGGGTGGACACTGGCGGATTAGCTTTGTCTCCCCCACGCCAGAAGGAGCGGAGTACGTTGGCCGCAACCACCGCCTCATCGCTGCCCTGGCCCACTTTTTGCTGGAGAAGGCTCTAGATAATCCTGAAGAGGCCGTCGTCTCCCGCTGCGGGGTTGTGCGGACGCGGGCTGTGGCCGAGCTCACCACCCTCTTGTTGCTGCGCGTGCGCTACCTGGTGGAGCAGCCGCTGGCTCAGCCTCTGCTGGCGGAGGAGGTGCTGGTGCTGGGAGGGGTTGGCCTGGAAAGAGGCGCAGCCCGCTGGCTGGAAACTGGGGCAGCGCTCCAGCTTTTGGCCAAAGCCACGCCAGATGCCAACCTGCCGCTCGCGGAAAAGCAGGAGTTGGTGCAGCATGTGCTAGACAGCCTCAGCCCCTGGCCGCCGACTGCAGAAAACTGGGGCCTAGGACACCCCCTTCAGCAAGGGATCCGGGAGGCCATTTGCCGGCGGGCTGGCGAGCTGGCTGATGCCCACAGGCGCATCCGACAGGCTATCTCCCAGCGCGTGCGCGGGCTGGAGGTTAAGCCGCAGTTTCCCCCGGATCTGCTGGGAATTCTTGTCCTACAACCTCTGCTGTCCAGATGAGCCAATTTCCTGCACTACGCCTTGAAGGGGGCCTCTTGGGGCCGGACATCCTGGAGCAGCTTTTGGCCGGCGAGCTGCCGGGCCAGAAGCCGAGAGACTTTGGGCTAGACGACAAGCGCAGCCTGACCGAGGAGATGGCCAGCGTCTTTGCCGATGCCCGCACCCAGTGGGAAGTTTTCCGCCGTCGGCTGGCCCGTCTGCCAGAAGGGGATCCGGCCACGTCGGTTACCCGCGATGCCTGGGTCATTCCCTTTCTCAGCCTTCTGGGCTACGAGCTGCGCTACAACCAGCGGGCCTACGAGATTGACGGCGCCACCTTTGCCATCTCCCACCGAGCTGGCGAAGCAGAGGACGCTCCGCCGGTGCACATTGTGGGGGTGCGCCAGGAGCTGGGACGGCTGGCTCCTACTGGCAGGCCGCGTCTAGCCCCTCACTCGCTGCTGCAGGAGTATCTCAACCGCAGCGAGCACCTCTGGGGCATCGTCACCAACGGGCTGATCCTCCGCCTGTTGCGAGACAGCACCTTTGTGCGCCGGCAGGCCTATGTGGAGTTTGACCTGCAGCAGATCCTGGAGGAGCAGCGCTTTAACGACTTTGCCATCCTGTTTCGCCTGTTGCACCGCAGCCACCTGCCCCAAAGGGCGGAGCAGGCGCGGGAGTGTTGGCTGGAGAAGTACTACCAGCAAGCTCTGGAACAGGGGGGGCGAGTCCGCGAGCGGCTGCGGGATGGGGTGGAAGAATGCCTCAAGGGCTTGGCCAACGGCTTTCTTGCCCATCCCAAAAACTCCCAACTGCGGGAGCGGCTGGCCTCTTCTGGATTGAACCGCCTCACCCCGGAGGAGTTCTACCGACAACTGCTGCGGCTGGTCTATCGCTTTTTGTTTCTCTTGGTCTCGGAGGAGCGGGGGCTAATTAGCGCCAGCCCCCTCTACCGGGATCACTACGGCGTGGGTCGGCTGCGGCGGCTTTTGGAGCGGCGGAGCGCCTTTACGGAACATGAGGATCTCTGGTGCAGCTTGCGGGTGCTCTGGAGGGTGCTTTCCCAAGAGGAGCTGGCGGAGCTGCTGGGGGCTGCTCCTCTCAATGGGGACCTCTTTGCTCCCCTGGAGCTGGATAGCTGCAGCCTCAGCAACCGGGATCTGCTGCAGGCCTTCTGGCACTTGGCCTACTACCAAGAAAGCCCCACCTCTCCCCCTTGCCGGGTGAACTACGCTGCCCTGGACGTGGAGGAGCTGGGATCCGTCTACGAAAGCTTGCTCGACTACCAGCCTCAGATTGTAACTGGGCAAGGGGCGCCTCGCTTTGAGTTGAGCTACGGCTCAGAGCGCAAGAGCACAGGCTCCTACTACACCCCGCCGGAGCTAGTGGCCGAACTCATCCGCTCGGCGCTGGAGCCAGTGATTGAAGAACGGCTGAAAGCCGCTCGCCCACCTGAGGAAAAAGAGCAAGCGATTTTGTCCATCCGTGTGTGTGATCCCGCCTGCGGATCCGGTCACTTCCTGCTTGCTGCCGCCCGCAGGTTGGGCAAGGAACTGGCAAAGATCCGCACCGGCGAAGAGGAACCCGCCCCCGAGCGTGTCCGCGAGGCCATCCGCGATGTGGTGGCGCACTGCATCTACGGCGTGGACAAAAACCCGCTGGCGGTGGAACTCTGCCGCGTGGCCTTGTGGCTGGAGGCCCACTGCGCCGGCAAGCCCCTCACCTTCCTGGATCACCACATCAAGTGCGGCGATTCGCTGGTGGGTGTCTTGGATTTGGCGATTTTGGAAAAGGGCATCCCCGATGAAGCCTTTACCCCGGTTAGCGCTGACTCCAAGGAGGCTGCCCGCTCGCTAAAGCAGCGCAATCGCACCGAGTGCCAGAGTTTGCAAACAGGGCAGCTTTCCCTTGCTTTTGACACTGACCAGGTGGTGGCTGAGCTTAGCCAGGAGCGACAGAAGCTAGAAGCCATTCCAGACAACTCCCCGGCAGAGGTTAGCCGCAAGCAGCAGCTCTACAGCCGCTACTGCCAAGACCCGCAACACCAAAAGCTAGTGGAAGCCTGCAACCTGTGGACAGCCGCTTTTTTCCAGCCCTTGATCCCTGACTTCTCTAGGGCCATTACCACCCAAGCCGTGGCTGATCGACTGCAGGAGAGAACCCCCTCCCAGGCCCTTGCCACTGCTCAGGCCCTCGCTGTCGAGAATCGGTTTTTCCACTGGCCGCTGGAGTTCCCGGAGGTGTTTGAAAGTGGCGGCTTTGATGTGATCCTCTCCAACCCGCCCTGGGAGCGCATCAAACTGCAGGAAGAAGAATTCTTTGCCAGCCGCAATACCGCCATTGCTCGGGCTCCGAATGCCGCCGCCCGTAAACGGCTGATCGCCGACCTACCCAAGACCAACCCCGCCCTCTGGCACGACTACCAGCGTGCCCTGCACAACGTCGAAAGCGCCAGCCGCTTCCTGCGCGCGAGCGGACAGTACCCCCTGACCGGCCGCAGGCGCATCAACACCTATTCCGTCTTTGCCGAGAGGGTGCGCCTCCTGCTTAGCCCCCACGGACGGGCGGGCATCATCGTCCCCACGGGCATTGCCACCGACGACACCAACAAGCGTTTCTTTGCCGATGTGGTGGAAAAAGGGCAACTGGTGAGTTTGTTTGATTTTGAGAACCGCGAGGGGGTGTTCCCTGAAGTGCATCGCAGCTACAAGTTCTGCCTGCTCACCCTAGCAAGGGATCCAAAGGGGGAAATGCCGCCAGCCAGCTTTGCCTTTTTTGCCACCCGTGCCGACCACCTGCGCGACCCGCGTCGGCTCTTTAGCCTAACGCCGCAGGACATTGCCCGCATCAACCCCAACACCCGCACCCTGCCCGTCTTCCGCACCCGGCAAGACGCCGACCTCACCCGCGCCATCTACCAGCGCGTGCCGGTTCTGGTGAACGACTCCCCTCTTCCTAAGGGAGAGGGGCTGGGGGTGAGGGTCAACCCATGGGGCGTGCAGTTTAAGCAGGGGTTGTTCAATATGTCTTCTGACTCGCACCTCTTCCGCACCCGTGCAGAGCTGGAAAAGCAAGGTTACCGGCTGGTGGGGAATGTGTTTGTGCCCTCACCCCCTGGCCCCCTCTCCCACGCTGCGGGAGAGGGGGGAAGGATCGCAGCCCCCGACCTCTCTTCTCGCGCTGCGGGAGAAGGAGGGTACGAATTACCCAAGGCCAGCCAGGAACTGATTGCCAGGGCGCGGCAGTTGCGTCGCGAGGCGACGACCGCCGAAAGCCTGCTCTGGGAATTGTTGCGTGACCGTCGGCTGCTAGGCCGAAAATTCCGGCGTCAACATCCGATTGGACAATTCATCGCCGATTTCTTCTGTGACGATGCCCGTCTGATCATTGAGATAGATGGCGCCGTGCACCGCGAACCCACTCAGCAGGAACGCGACCGTTTGCGGGAGGAAATCCTGCGCGAACATGGCTTTGCCATTCTGCGCTTTACCAATGAGCAGATATTCGACCACACAGAACAAGTCCTCCAAGAGATTGCTGCCTATGTCACTGCCCATTCCTACGAGCATCCTTCTCCCCTCTCCCAAAGCCTTGGGAGAGGGGCCGGGGGTGAGGGCTACCTCCCCCTCTACGAAGCCAAGATGATCTGGCACTATGACCACCGCTACGGCACGTACGAGGGCGTGCGCGACCGCTCCAGCACCCAACTGCCCACCCCCGATGAGCGCCAGCACGCCGACCCGCACTTTGTTGTCCAGCCCTGGTACTGGGTGCCCGCCGAAGAAGTGCAAGCCCGCCTGGAGGAGTGGCGACGCGGCTGGCTGTTGGGCTTCCGGGATGTGGCACGTTCTACGGATGAGCGCACTGCCATCTTCAGCCTGCTGCCCAGAGTTGGGGTAGGGAATAAAATTCCAGTTCTCCTCTTTGAAGCGGCCGGATCGATCATTCAGATGTGTTTGCTGGCAAATGCCTGTTCGATCCCATTTGACTATGTGGTGCGTCAAAAGCTTGGTGGAACAACTATGAATTTCTTCTACGTCAAACAACTCCCCGTCCTGCCGCCGGATGCCTACACCCCCGAGGATTTGCGCTTCATCGTCCCGCGCGTGCTGGAGCTGGTCTACACCTCCTGGGACATGAAACCCTTCGCCGACGACGTATGGCGAGAGGCAGACGAAGGATTGCGGGCTGTGATTAGACCTCACCCCCCGACCCCCTCGCCCGCAGCACTGGGTGAGGGCTTCCCCTTCCCGCCGTTCACCTGGAACGAGGAACGCCGCGCCATCCTCCGCGCTGAACTGGATGCGTACTACGCCCGGCTCTACGGCCTCACCCGCAAGCAACTGCGCTACATCCTCGACCCGGCAGACCTCACCGAACGCGAACTGGAAGACATACTCGACCCGCGGGAAGAGGTGGCAGACCGGCTCGACCCGGCTGGCTACGCTACCCGCGCTGCTGCTAGCACCTTCCCCGGCGAAACCTTTCGCGTGCTGAAGGAGAAGGAGATACGTCAATACGGCGAATACCGCACCCGGCGGCTGGTGCTAGAGGCATGGGAGAAGCTGGCGCAACACTAATTTCATTATGCGTAAACAGGGGAGCTTCCCATGCGGACTAACGTTGTCTTGGATGACGAGCTGATCGAGTTGATCGAGCGGGCTCGCCAGCTAACCGGCCTCAAGACCAAGCGCGAGATAATTCACGAAGCGCTGCGCACCCTCATTCGGCTCTACGAGCAAGCCGAGATCCGCAACTTACGCGGCAAGTTGAAATGGGAGGGAGATCTGCACGAGCAACGCCTCTCCTCTCCCTAAGATCTCCCAGCCCAAGCCTCAGGGCGATCCTCTTGCAGTCGCTAGAACACCTGCTAGGCTTAACCTAGCCAAAATGGCTTTGGAGAGCCCCGATGGCCACCATTTTTGACCTGCACGAGAGGGTTCTAAAGGACTACGCCAATTTTGTCCGCTCCTTTTTTCTCATTGCCGATCCCCAAGCCCAGGCGTTTGTAGAGCAAGCGCTAGAGGAAGGGATCCACCTCTGGCCAGAACCCCTCCTCCAGCTCAGCCCTAGTTATGTATCTGGTCCAACCGTTGACGAGTTGGCCGAGGCGGGGCGCATTGCCCAAGAAACAGCCCGCATTTTCCGCTTTGAGGATGGCAGACCCTTCCGCCTCTACCGCCACCAGGAGGAAGCTGTTGCCAAGGCCCTAGCAGGCAAGAGTTTTGTCGTTACCAGCGGCACCGGCTCTGGCAAAAGCCTTTGCTACTTCTTGCCCATCATTGACAACTGGATTCGCCAGGGGGGATCCCTGGGCCAGGTGACGGCCCTAGTGGTCTATCCCATGAACGCCCTGGTGAACTCCCAATACCAGTCTTTACAAACTCTGCGCGAGCGCTACGAGCGCGCCTACCATCGCCCTTTTCCGCTGCGCTTTGCCAAGTACACCGGGGAAACTGCAGAAAGCGACCGGGAAGATCTGCGCCGGGATCCACCCCAGCTCCTGCTGACCAACTACGTGATGGCCGAGCTACTGTTGGTGCGCCCCGAAGATCAGCGCTTCCTCAGCCCCAACGGCCTGCGCTTTCTGGTCTTTGACGAGCTGCACACCTACCGGGGTCGGCAGGGGGCCGACGTGGCCATGCTGGTTCGCCGCCTCAAGGGACGCTGCGCCGCCAAGAACCTGGGGCACATTGGCACCAGCGCCACCATGATCTCTCGCCCCGAGGCCAGTGCCCAGGAGCGCCGCCAGACCGTGGCCGACTTCGCCAGCCGCTTCTTTGGCCATCCCTTCACACCGGAGCAGATTATCGAGGAGACCCTGGCCCCCTTGAGCGAAGGCGGCCCGCCTTCACCTGAAGAGCTCAAGCCCGCCCTCGATCCCCCCTGGCCCACCGACCTAGCTAGCCTGCGCCGCCACCCCTTGATGCGCTGGCTAGAGTACGAGCTGGGCCTAGAGTTAAGTCCCGACGGCATCAAGCGCCGCGTGCCCAGGGAGCTCTCCGAGGTGGCCGCCCAACTGGCCCAACTGACCGGCACCGCTAGCGAAAACTGTGCGGCAACGCTGCGCCAGTTCCTTGCCCACGCCAGCAGCCTCAAAGACGACCACAGCCGAGGAGTGGCCTTCAAGCTGCACCAGTTTATCTCCCAGGGCCGCACCCTCTACGCCACCCTGGAGAGTCGGGAAAAGCGGCAATTTTCCCTAGAAGGGCAGATGCAGGCGGGGGAGGGCAAGCTCTTTTTCCCCGTCAAGTTCTGCCGCCAGTGTGGGCAGGACTACTACCACGTCCTCAGGTCCAAGGATCAGTTTCTCCCCTATCCCGTGGGAGAAGAGGTGGAGCAGGACGAAGACCAGCAAGCCGGTTACCTGAGCTGGGATCCTCTTGACAACGAGTGGTCGCTGGAGCAGATCCCCGAAGACTGGTACACCCCTGAGGGCAGACTCAGGTCCGACTGGGGAAAGCGCGTCCCCCAAGCGGTCTGGGTGCGCCCAGATGGATCCTTTTCCGAGTACCCCCAGGCGGAGGCGCAGAAGATGTGGTGGCAGCCCCACCCCTTTTCCCTGTGCCTGGCCTGCGGCGAGTACTACAGTGGCCGCGAGCGGGAGTTTGTCAAGCTGGCTTCCCTCTCTAGCGAAGGCCGCTCCAGCGCCACCACCATCCTTGCCACCTCCCTGCTGCGCCATGCCGAGCAAACCCAGGCCGCTTGCAGCAAGCTGCTGACTTTTACCGACAACCGCCAGGACGCCTCCCTGCAGGCCGGCCACTTCAACGATTTTGTGCATGTGGCCCTTCTGCGGGCCTCGCTCTATGCTGCCCTCCTCAAGAAAAAAGAGCTGGGCTTTGACGAGGTGGCCCAGGAAGTGGTGCGGGCTTCTGGCCTGGAGCTTGCCGACATTGCCCAAAACCCGGCTTTGGATCCCGACTCGCCCAGTGCCGAGGAAGTGTGGCAGACCTTTAGCGAGCTAACCGAATACCGGCTCTATGAAGATCTGCGGCGCGGCTGGCGGGTTACCCACCCCAACTTGGAACAGGTGGGCCTGCTGAAAATCGAGTACCGCGGCCTCGGGGAGCTCTGCCAAAATTCAGCCCTGGCTTCCCTTCACCCCTGGTTTGCCCAAGCCAGCCCTGAGGAGCAAGAGCAACTGCTGCGGGCTCTGTTGGATCAGTTTCGGCGCCAATTGGCCATCGATGTGCCCGTGCTCAAGGCAGAGCCCCAGAGAAGGCTGCGCCGGCGCGCCCAGCAATATCTCAATGAGTTTTGGGGCCTGGAAGAGCATGAGGAGTTGCGGACGGCTCGCTTCTTTGTGCGCCAGAACCCTTCCCGGGAAAACGGGCAAATGCTCAGCCTGGGCCGCCGCAGCACCATTGGTCGCTTCCTCCGCAGGTGCCTTGATCTGAACCAAGAAGCCTACGACAGGTTTTTGGAGTCCCTGCTGTCTCTCCTGGTCAGACAGGGCCTGCTACGGCGCCACGTGGAAAATGGCCAGGTAGCCTACCAGCTAGACGCCGGCTGTCTGCGCTGGTGTCTGGGGGATGGCCTGCCGCCGCCGGATCCTCTGTATTCCCGCAGCGCCCAGCAGGAGGGCTACACCTCTGTCCGCCGTCCCATCAACCCCTTCTTTCAGGAGCTCTACCGAGCCGGGGCAGCAGGGCTAGGATCCCTGGAAGCCAGAGAGCACACCGCCCAGGTGGTCCAGCCGGGGGAGCGGGAGCGGCGAGAGAGACGCTTCCGCAATGAGCCCGGGGAGCGCCGCCTTCCCTACCTCATTTGCTCTCCCACCCTAGAGCTGGGGGTCGACATTGCCGATCTGGATCTGGTGCACCTGCGCAACGTTCCCCCAACGCCAGCCAACTACGCCCAGCGCAGCGGTCGGGCCGGTCGCCAGGGGCAGCCGGGGCTCATCCTCAGCTACTGCGGCGCCTTCAACAGCCACGACCAGTACTACTTTCGCCGCCGGGCCGAAATGGTGGCTGGACGGGTGCGACCTCCCCGCCTGGACCTGGCCAATGAGTCGCTGCTGCGGGCCCACATCCACGCCGTCTGGCTAGCCCAGGTGCGCTTGCCCTTGGGCAACTCCATCGAAACGGTCATCGACTCAGCTCGGCCAGAGCTGCCCCTGCGGGAAGAGGTAGTTGCCTCCATTCAGCTAGGGGAGGCGGCGCGCCAAGAGGTGGCGGAGCGGGTGGAAGCGCTCTTGGCTGCTGACCGGGAAGTGCTAGAGCGCAGCGGCTGGTTTAGCCGGCGCTGGATCCAGCAGGTTATTGAAGAGGCCCCCCGCGCCTTTGACCGCGCTTTTGACCGCTGGCGGGAGCTCTATCGGGCCGCCACGCAACAGCTAGAAGCCGCCAACCAGCAACTGCAGACGGCTCGCCGCCGGGAAGACCAGCAGGAAGCCAGGCGCCGCCAGCAGGAGGCTCTGCGCCAGTGGAACCTACTGTTGCAAATCGATACCCAGCGGGAGGAAAGCGACTTCTACCCCTACCGCTACTTAGCCAGCGAGGGGTTCCTGCCCGGCTACAACTTCCCTGCCTTGCCCGTGCGCGCCTGGGTGCCCCGCGGCAGCGAAGGGGAGTTTATCGCCCGGCCCCGGTTTTTGGCCATTCGCGAGTTTGCCCCCCACAACTTCCTCTACCACGAGGGCTGCCAGTGGGAATCGGTGGCCTTTCAGGCTCCGCCCGGCGGCCTGGAGGAGCGCAAAAGCAGCCACAAGCTCTGCTTTAGCTGTGGGGCCTTTGGGGATCCCTCCTTGGATTGCTGCCCCGTCTGCGGTACCCGCTTCGATGGGCAAAATAGCCTTTTAGCGCAGCTTCTGGAAATGCCTAATGTGCGCATGCGGCGCCGGGATCGCATTACTGCCGACGAAGAAGAGCGGCGGCGACAGGGATACGAGCTGCAGACTTTCTTTCAGTTTGCTCCCGAAAGTTCGGGCTACCGCGTCCAGGAAGCCGACGTGCTAAGGGGCGAAACTCCCTTGCTGCAGTTGCGCTATGCCCCAGCCGCCACGCTACTGCGCATCAACTCCGGCTGGCGGGGCAGTGGGGGGCGAGGTTTCCTGGTCAACTTTGACAACGGCGAAGTCCCTTCTCGAGCTCAGCTGGAGGGCCATAGAGCCAGCTCGTCTAGCCAGATGTCCTTGCAGCCCATCCGCCTGGCAGTGCGCGCTACCCAAAACCTCTTGCTGGTGCGGCTGGTTCAGCCCAGCGGGGGGAACCTGCAGGCGCTAGAAACGACCCTGCGCTATGCCCTCAAGCGGGGAATCGAGGAGACCTTTGAGCTGGAGGAGACGGAGCTGGCGGCCGAGTCTATTGGCCAGGGATCCCATCGCGCCATCCTCCTCTACGAGACCGCCGAAGGGGGAGCTGGCGTTCTGCGGCGGCTGGTGGAAGAGCCCCATGCCCTTGCCGAGGTGGCCCAAGTGGCTCTGGAGATCTGCCACTTCCAGCTTTCGGAAGAGGGGATCCAAGATCGGCGACCGGAGTGCCGGGCAGCCTGCTACGAGTGCCTGCTCAGCTATGCCAACCAAAGGGAGGCGTTGGAACTCGACCGATACAAGATTCGAGATCTTCTGGGGGAGCTGGCCCATAGCCGCACCGAGCTGCGTCCCCTGGGCCGCTCCCGCCAAGAGCAACTGGAGTGGCTGCGCCAGCTCCTCGACCCTCGCTCCGAATTGGAGCGCCGCTTCCTGGAGCTGCTGGCCGAAGGGGGCTATCGCCTTCCCGATGAGGCCCAGAAAGCCCTCGCCGAGCCCCGCTGCGTGGCCGACTTCTTCTACGATCCCAACATCTGCATCTTCTGCGACGGCGCAGTGCACGACGATCCCGCCCAGGCTGCCCAGGATCGCCAACTGCGCTCTCAGCTTTTGGGGCACGGCTACCGAGTAATTGCCCTGCGCTACGACCAAGACCTGCGGGAGCAACTGGCTCGCTACCCAGAGGTGTTTGGCAAGGGCAACTAATCCTGCTGGTGGGAAAACAGGTAAGCTCCCACCAGGGCCAGGATGGCCGCCAGCCCTGCCAGCACCGCCACGGTGTACCAAGGGAACTCCGCCAGGGGCTGGTAGGCGGCTGCCCGCATGCCGATGCTGGCGTAGGAAAGGGGCAGGCAATAGACCAAGACCTGCAGGTAACTTGGCAACTGACTGGGATCAAAAAACGTGGCCCCCAGAAAGGACATGGGCGTAATCAGAAAGTTAGTCAGCACCCCCACACTCTCCAGGCTGGGCACCTTCAAGCCGGCGATTACCCCAATGCCGGCAAAGACGGCGCAATCCAAAAGCAGCACCAGCAGCGACAGGGGATGGAGCAGGCCCCAAGCACCGGTGCCCAGCACCCCCACCGCCAACACCCCCAAAGCCGTGAGCAAGCCGCGGACAATGCCCGCCAGCACCTTGCCCAAATGCAGCGCCAGCGGGTGTACCGGCAGCAACAGCAATTCCTCAAAGCTTTTGGTAAACAGCCGCGATCCGCAAATGGAGAAGGTGGTGCCGGCAAAGCTGATGGTCATGGCCGAAAGAGCCACCATCCCCGGCAAAATGAAGCGCAAGTAAGAACCGGCTGCGGTGGTTCCGGCCACGTCGGCCAAAGCCTCGGCCCGCAGGGATCCGCCCAGCCCGACCCCAAAGGCGACGATGTAGATGAGGGGGGCCACCAGCCCCGAAGCCACCACCTGCCAGACCCGCCCGCGCAGATCCAGCCAGTCGCGCCAGAAGATGGTTAAACTGTCTTCCCAGATTTGCCGATAGGGTCGGTGCAAGGCCTGGTTCAGCATAGATCTTCCTCTTGCCAGCGCAGCTAGTAGCCGTAGTAGTTGGAGCGCCACGACCGCCACCAGGCCACCGGCAGCGCCAGCGCCTTGCTCAGGGTAGACACATAGGCGCGGGTGCGAAACACCTGGTAGTGGTTGCGCTCAATGGCGTTGAGGATCTGCCGGTAGAGCATCAGAGATGCCGCCACCGGCCAGCGGGAGTCCGGCTGCAGCGTGGGGATCCCCCGTTCCGCTTGGGCATAGAGCTCTCGAGCCCGCCGGATCTCGTAGTCCATCAGGGCCATCCAGCGCTCGTCGATGACGTAGTTAAACAGATCCCGCTCCGAGTAGTTGAAGCGGCGCAGATCCTCTAGAGGGAGGTAGATCCGCCCGCGGCGGGCATCTTCCCCCACATCGCGCAAGATGTTGGTCAGTTGCATGGCAATCCCCAGCGCCACCGCCTCCTCGCGGCCATCCCGGCCCGGCACAAACCCCATGATCTCCGAGCACATCAGGCCCACTACCCCGGCCACCCGGTAGCAGTAGACCCGCAGCTCTTCCCAAGTGGCATAGCGCCGAATGTCCAGATCCATGCTCTGCCCCCGCAGCATCTCGCGGAAGGGCTCAATCGAGAGGCGGTAGGTGCGGATGGTGTGGATGAGGGCCAGGTCGGTGGGAACTTGCGGCTCCCCCCCCTGGAACAAAGATTCCAGGTGGGATCCCCACTGCTCCAGCTTGCTGCGGGTGACCTCCACCTCAGCCTGGCTGGCCTCCAGCCCGTCCAGCAGCTCGTCCGTCTGTCGCAGCCAAGCATAGATAGCCCAGATGGCCCGCCGCTTAGGTCGGGGCAGGAGCAGGGATCCCAAATAGAACGTCTTGGCGTGCTTGGCCGTAATCTGGCGACAGAGGGCAAAAGATTGCTCCAGCGGACTCATCGGGCTTATCTCCAGGGGCGCGGGGCCAGATGGGGACAGCGAGGGCACATCTCAACACTACGGGAAAGCGGACAGGCTGGATAGCCCAGACGCTCAAGTTCCAGGAAATTGCCTTTCGGCGGCATTAAACCCCTGCTGTCGCCAAGCTCGCAGGCGAAGCAGAAGCTGGCTGAGACGGGATCCCTTTGCTGATGGCCTCAGCCGCCCACTTGCCGGAGAGGATAGCCCCCTCCATGCTGCCCAGAAAGGGCTGCAAGGTGTAGCTGCCGGCCAGGAAGAAGTTGGGAATGGGGGTGACTTGGGTGGGGCGGTATTGCTGCCGACCTGGCGTGGCTTTGTAGACCGAGCGCGGCGTTTTCACCACCACCCATTTGCGCACCCGCGCGGGGTTGGGGCCGGTGAGGTGCTGGGGGAAGAGTTTTTTCAGCTCCTCCAGCGTGGCGGCAAAGATCTCCTCATCGCTGCGCTCGATCCACTCGGCAGCCGGGGCCAGCACCAGCTCCAGCATGGATCGGTGGGGATCGGCATAGGCGCGGCAGGTGTTGCTCATGTCGGCATACACGCTCAAGAGCGGCGAGCGGGAAAACAGGGAGTGGTCAATGTGAGTAATCTTGCGGTCAAACCAAATCTGTAGGCTGATCACCGGCACCCCTTCCAGCTCGCGCAGCTTTTGGAAAAAGGGGATCCCCCACCACCGAGCCGGCAGCAGCTCCTTGAGCGCATCCACCGAAAGGGCCGACACGTAGGCGTCGGCAGTGACCTGCAAGGGCCCGGCAGGGGTGGCGAAGCGGAAGCCAGCCACGCTGCCATCGGGGTTGAGGTCGATGGCCTGCAATGCCGCATTCAAATGCACCTGGCCGCCGCGGGCCACGATGGAGTCCACCATCGGCTGGCAAAGCCGCTCCGGCGGGGCGCCATCCAGATAGGCAATCTTAGAGCCGTCCTTTTGCCGCAAAAAGCGGTTCAGAGCCGTCAGGGGCACCATGGCCGAGATCTCGTCCGGGTTGATGAACGCCAACGCCTTGGAGACGGCAATGAAAATATCCGTGTTGACCCGCTCATCGATGCCCTGCCGGCGCAGCCATTCTAAGAGGCTGTAGCGATCCATCTGCTCCACGTAGCGCTGGCCGCGCACCATGGCCGGCACCAGCCCCAGGGCAAATTTCACCTTTTCGCTCCAGGTGAGCATGTCGTTGTTGCGCAGGATGCCGACAATGGCGTTAAAGGGAGCGGGAATGTCCGGCAGGTCAAAGCGGGAGTAGGTGCCCGGCTTGTCCGGCTGGTTGAAGATCAAGCTGTGTTCCTTCCACTGCAGGCGGTCGGAGATGCCCAGCTCCCGGAACAGTTGCAGGGTGTTGGGGTAGGCGCCGAAAAAGTTGTGCAGCCCCGTCTCGATCCAGTCCCCGTCGGCATCTTTCCAGGCGGCCACTAGCCCCCCCAGCACCTCCCGCCGCTCAAACAGCAGCGGCTGATGCCCGGCATCACAGAGATACTTGGCACAGGCCAGCCCCGCCAGCCCTCCCCCAGCAATGGCAACACGCATGATGATGACGATCAAGCAACACTTTCATTCTATTTGCAAACCGTTACAATCGCTCAGGCCGCAGGCAGGGAGGAGAGGATTTCCAGAGCCCGGGTTTCCCGCCGGGATCCGATCCCTGGTAGGATACGGGAGAAAAACTAGAAAAAAATTCTCTTGGCTCCAGGGGGAGGGACGACGATGGCCAAACAAACACTGGGATCCCTGCTGTCATCCGGCTTTGATCTCAAGGGCAAGCGTGTGCTGGTGCGGGCCGACTTCAACGTCCCTCTGGATCCCCAGGGCAACATCACCGACGACACCCGCATTCGCGCCTCCCTGCCCACCATCCAAGCCTTGGCCCAGGCGGGCGCCAAGGTCATCCTCACCAGCCACCTGGGCCGCCCCATCCAGAAAGACAAGGCGACCGGCGCCATCCAGATCGCCCGCGAGGGCAATAGCCTCGCCCCTGTGGCCGTCCGCCTTGCCCAGCTCCTGGGCCAGCCGGTGGCCTTTGCCCCCGATTGCATTGGCCCTGAGGCCGAAGCCGTGGTCAGCTCTCTGGAAAACGGCCAGGTGGCCCTGCTGGAAAACGTCCGCTTCCACCCCGAAGAGGAAGCCAACGATCCAGAATTTGCCCGCAAGCTGGCCTCCCTGGCCGACTTGTTTGTCAACGACGCCTTTGGCAGCGCCCACCGCGCCCACGCCTCCACTGCCGGCGTCACCGCCTACCTCCAGCCCGCTGTGGCCGGCTACCTGGTGGAAAAGGAGCTGCAATTTTTATCAGGCGCCATCGAGAACCCCCAGCGACCGCTAGCGGCCATCATCGGCGGCTCCAAAGTCTCTACTAAGATTGGCGTCATCGAGCGCCTGCTGGAAAAAGTGGACAAGCTTCTGCTGGGCGGCGGCATGATCTTCACCTTCTACCAAGCCCAAGGGATCCCAACCGGCAAGTCTTTGGTGGAAACCGACAAGCTGGATCTGGCCCGCTCCCTGATGGAGAAGGCCAAAGCGCGGGGCGTGGAGCTGCTGCTGCCGGTGGACGTGGTGGTCGCCGATAGGTTTGACAAAGACGCCAACGCCCAGACGGTTTCCATCCACGCCATTCCGGAAGACTGGATGGGCCTGGACATCGGCCCCGAATCGGTCAAAGCCTTCCAGGCTGCCCTACAGGGGTGCAAAACCGTAGTCTGGAACGGGCCGATGGGTGTGTTTGAGTTCGACCGCTTTGCCGCTGGCACAGAAGCCATTGCCCGCACCCTGGCCGACCTCACCCAGGCCGGTGCCATCACTATTATCGGCGGCGGCGACTCGGTGGCGGCTGTGGAAAAAGTGGGCCTAGCCGACAAAATGACCCACATTTCCACCGGCGGCGGCGCCAGCCTGGAGCTGCTGGAAGGCAAAGAGCTGCCCGGCATCGCCGCCCTTAGCGAAGCGTAGGGTAGCTCGGCTCATTAACCCAAAAGCAGCAAAAAGCAAAAAAGTAGGGGCTGAGTTCAGCCCCTCTTTTAATCTGCTCGGCGCAGATGGCCGCAGCAATGGCGAGACGGGATCCGGCTTAGTGCATCACCACTTTAACGTTGGCGTTGTTCAAGCCAGGGCGCTTCACCTCGGCCAAGGTCTTGTTGACGGCGTACTTCTGGTTGATGGAGTTGATCAACTCGGTTTGGTTGTGCTTCTTGGCCACGCCCCACAGATCGGCGATCAGGTCGTAGGAACCGTCGGGGTTCTTGGACCAGCCCAGATCGTAGTCGCCCTCCAACTGGGCCACGATGTCGGCACGAACACGCTGGCCGTTGTAGCCACGCACATCGGCGTTCAGCTTAACGGTGTAGCCGAGATCGCGCAGGGAGTTAACCAGGATCTGGCCATCGGTGATCTTGGTGCGCAAGGTGCTAAAATGAGACATGGTGTTTCTCTCCTTTGTGTATGTGTAGGGGTTGGAACATCAACACAAACAATGGGCAACGCCTAGCGGGGAAGGTTGAGCTTTAGCCGTCTCTGCCTCTGCCAAGGCGATTCTGGCCTTTCACCCCCCTGCTAGAACTCCAGCCGCTGGTACTCGGCTACAGAGGCTGCTGCAGGCCGAGCCCGCTGCTGGGCCCATTCCCTCAACGCTACCACTTGCTCCGTCATGGTGCGAGATAGCGGTTGAGTTGCTTTCGTTGCTGCCAAAATGTCCAGTTGGGTAAATTCGCGGTTCTGGGCAAACGCTTCGTACATGGCAGCAATCAAAACTTGTTCGATCTCCGCGCCGGAGAAGCCCTCGCAGGCGGCGGCTAGCTGGCGCAGATCAAAGCGGCTGATGTCGCGCCGCCGCTTCTTCAGGTGGATCCGGAAAATCTCCATGCGCTCGTTAATGTTGGGCAGATCCACGAAGAAAATCTCGTCAAAACGGCCTTTGCGCAGGAATTCGCCCGGCAGGCGATCCACGCGGTTGGCCGTGGCCATGACAAACACCGGCGAGCGCTTCTCCTGCATCCAAGTGAGAAAGGAGCCAAAGATACGACTGGAGGTGCCGCCGTCGGAGTCGCTGGAACCTGCCGCTCCGGCGAAGGCTTTGTCCAGCTCGTCGATAAAAAGGATGGCCGGCGCCAGCGATTCAGCAGTGCGCAGGGCGCTGCGCAGGTTGGCCTCCGACTTGCCGACCATAGAGCCATCGTAGACCCGGCCCATATCCAGGCGCAGCAGCGGCAGGCCCCAGAGGCGGGCGGTGGTCTTGGCGATCAAGGACTTACCACAGCCAGGTACGCCCAGAATCAAGAGTCCCTTGGGCTGAGGCAAGCCATAGGCGCGGGCCCGCTCGGTAAAGGCCTCAGAGCGCTGCAGCAGCCAGCGCTTTAACTCCTCTAGGCCGCCGACGGCGTCGATGGTCTCGTCTTCTTCGATGAATTCGAGGATGCCGTTGCGCCGGATCAGCTGCTTTTTCTCAGAGAGGATGATATCCACCTCTGCCTCGCTGAGGCGGCCGTGCATCACCACCGCCTTGCGGTAAACTTTTTCCGCCTCGTCTTGCGTTAGGCCAAGGGCTGCCTTGACCAGCTTTTCCCGCGCCTCAGGGCTCAGGGATCCGCCGCGGGGAAGCTGCTCCAACTGCCGGTTGAGGGTGCGCTCCAGGGTGGCCATGTCCGGCAAGGGAAAGTCCACCACGCAAATGTCTTTTTCCAGCTCGACGGGAATTACCTGCACCGGCGACATCAGCAAGATGGTTTTGTGGGATCCCTTCAAGCTGGCGATGGCATCGCGCAGCCAGCGTTTGACTTCGGTGTTGTCCAAAAAGTCGTGCAGATCTTTGAAGACGCAGATGGCGGGATCTTTTTGCTCCATCACCCACTGAATAGCCGGCTGGGGGGATTGGGTGTTGTGCTGGGTGAGGCTGCGGGGGTTGCCGTATTCAACAATGCCGTGGGTAACCGTCCAGACAAACAGGCGCCGCTGCGGCTTGAGGGTGCGAGCGATCGCCGCCAGAGCTGCCTCCGCCCGTTCTTCCTCTGGAGTGACCAGGTAGAGCAGTGGGTATTGAGCTTGGATGAGAATGCTGAGCTCTTGCATGGGAAACACCAACTGCGCGGAGGGAAATCTAAGCGAAACCGACAGAAAGGAAGGAAAACGGCGTCTGGAGTTTGCCTGTCTTCAAAGTACTTGAGATATCCTGACTTGCTCTTTACTAACCCTTGTTTTATACCCCTCCTGTCTGCTCAAGCTCACAAAGAGGCATACCTTTGAAACAGCGCAAAAAGCCTTAGCAGGGCACCAGCTCGTCTTGTCGTTGCTCTTCGGAGGCCGAGGCCGCTCCCCAGTATTCCGGCTCCACCTCTTCGAGGATGGCTTCAGAAGCGGACTGCTGGTGAAGCGAAACCACCTCCCCATTGCGGATGACAAACGGATGGCCGCACTCAGGGCAGCGGTGGACGCGGTAGGCGCTGCCTTGCACCCCTTCGATGACCTCCGGGTGAAGCAGGTAGAAGGTGAGGGCCTTCTCCGCTACTGCCGACATCGGCTCCCGCTCCACGGCAGCCCGAATCTTCAGATTCCGGTGCAACTCGGGTGGGAGATACAACGTCACCTTTTGCTTGGCCTCTGCGCCTTCCACAACCTCTGGCCGCTGACTCATGGCTAACTGTTTCTCGTTGTATGCCGGACTTGCGGTTCATGATAGCTAGTCTGCCGCCTTGACAGCAAGTTTTTAATAATCTGTAACAATTTTCTCGGGAATTGCTCAGGCTTGCGGAGATCGCTTGCCGGCGGAGTAGGCTAAGTAGGAGACTCAAAGCGGAACGAGCAGTCCCCATGGAACGCCTGATCAACACCTTCAGCAAAAACTTCTCCACCTGGAGCCGTCGGTTTCTGGTGCAGGCCGGCGACGGTTTGGCCAGCCTGAAAGACACGGCTTTAGATAATGGCAATCTGCTCCTCTGCAAAGCCCGCATCGCGCTTGCGGATGCCAGCTTCACCACCCTGCGGGCGCTTCGGTCTCGCTTTGGTTCTGGTCGCTAGCTGCCCAAATCTTGCAGCCGGTAGAGGTGGGCGTAGAGCCCGTTGAGGGCCATGAGCTCGGCGTGGGATCCCTGTTCTTTCAGTTCCCCTCGCTGCAGCACGAGGATGCGATCCACGTGGCGGATGGTGGAGAGGCGGTGGGCGATGATCAGGGCGGTGCGATCCCGCAGCAGGGTTTCCAGGGCGGATTGGATCAGGGCCTCGGTGCCCACATCTAGGCTGGCGGTGGCCTCGTCCAAGACCAAGATTTTCGGATCCCGCCACAGGGCCCGCACAAAGCTGATGAGCTGTTTTTGGCCGCTGGAGAGGTTGCTGCCCCGCTCCCGCACGGGGGTGGCGTAGCCCTGGGGCAGATCGCGGATGAGCTCGTGCAGGTGGAGTTGACGGGCCACCCGCTCCACTTCTGCCAGCTCGCCCTCCTCTCCTAGAGTGATGTTTTGCTGGATATCTCCAGAGAACAAGAATCCATCTTGCAGGATCACGCCCAGGTGACGGTGCAGCTCGGCCTGAGGCAGGTGGCGAATGTCCACGCCGTCGATGCGGATGCAGCCGCGAGTTACTTCGTAAAGGCGGCAAAGTAGGCGAATGATGGAGCTTTTGCCAGCGCCGGTGGGCCCCACGAGGGCGACCTTTTCGCCGGGGCGGATGGTGAAGCTGAGGTCTTTGAGCACCCACTCGCCGGGGTTGTAGGCAAACCAAACATGCTCGAACTGCACCTCTCCTTTGGCGGTTGGGGGCAGGTGGCGGGGGCTGACGGGATCCCGGATGGCGACGGGCAGGCGGAGGATGTGGTCGATGCGTTCCACGGCGGTGAACCCCGCCTGCAGGGCGGTAAACTTTTCCGCCAACTGGCGCAGCGGGTTGAAAAAGCGCTGGGAAAAGAGGATGAAGGCGTAGAGGCTGCCGAAGGTGAGAGGTTCTCGGGGCAGGGATCCCAGCCACTCCCCCCTGCCGGCTGCCAGCACCTGCTGCCCGCCCACCCAGAGGAGAGCGGCCACCGCCAGCCAGGCAACCCACTCCAAAACGGCGGAAAGGGCAGCGTCGTAGAGGATGGTCTGATCCACCTCTTGGATGTAGCGGCGGTTGATGGTTTGAAAAATCTCGCTGTTGAGCCGCTCCCGCCGAAACAGTTGCACCACGGCAATGCCCAAGACGTTTTCCTGGATCCAGGCGTTGAGCTTAGAGAGCTCTTCCCGCACGCGAAAGTTGGCATCGCGAAAGCGGCGCTGCAGCTCGACCACTACAGCGCTGGCTGGCAGGACGATGAGGATCAGCAGCAGGCCCAGATCCCAGCGCTGGCTGAGCATCACCACCCCGATTACCAGCAGGGTAAAGAGGTCGCTGACGATGCCGACCGCGCCGGTGGAAAACACATCTCCCAAGGCCTCCACATCGCTGGTGATGCGGGTGATCAACTTGCCCACCGGGGTGCGATCGAAAAATTGGGCCGGCAGGGCCAGCACGTGGGCGAAGAGATCGTTGCGGATGTCGCGGGTCATCAACTGCCCCAGCTTCTGGCTGCTATA
This sequence comes from Synechococcus sp. RC10B2, assembly GCF_047502635.1. Lineage (NCBI taxonomy): Bacteria > Bacillati > Cyanobacteriota > Cyanophyceae > Synechococcales > Synechococcaceae > Synechococcus > Synechococcus sp. RC10B2. The sequence continues at coordinate 27,032 of NZ_JANSHO010000074.1, read as the reverse complement.
CCCTTCCAGGGCCTGAAAAACCCAGCGGGCCAGCAGGGTGAGGATCAACAGGCCCGCGTAGGGCCAGAGGCCGGCGAGGATCCCACTGTCGCCTTGGGCAAGCGCTTGGGCGATGGGGCCGTCCAGGGCCCGCTGCAGGATCAACGGCTGCACCGCATCGGCTAGGGCCAGGGGCGGCAAAAAGGCCAAGGCCGCCAACAACAGCTTCAGGTGCCGACGGGCATAGGGCCAGAGCAGCCGCAGCAGCCGCCAGTCGCTGCGGGGATCCCTACTCAAATCGGCATCGGGGGAAGAGGTGGCAAGGCTCACGGACTTACACCCAAAAAGATGAAGACGACTCATGGAGAGCCCTGATCTACTCTAAGCTCTCTCCCTGATGAGGCTTGGCCCTCACCCCCGTCCCCTCTCCCTCTGGGAGAGGGGGGTTGGGGGCGCCGCTTGTTGCTGGGGGACAGATGGAAAACCGGCGGTTTCAGGGCCTGCCGGGGCAGGTTTCAAAGAGGCCTAGAAGACAAGCCTTAGCGGAAGCCGTTGCTCTGCTCCCGCAACTGGGCAGAAAACTGAGAGGGGATCAGCTTGGTGCCCACCCCGGCATCGGTCAGTAGCTCCAACAACAAAGAGTGGGGGGATCCCCCGTCCAGAATGTGGGCAGCCCGCACCCCCTGCGCTAGAGCGCGAATGCAACACTGCACCTTGGGGATCATGCCCCCTCTGACCACCCCTGTCTGGATAAGCTGGCGGGCCGTCTCGATATCCAGGAGCGTAATCAGGGAGCTGGGATCCTCAGGGTCTCTGAGAATGCCAGGGGTGTCGGTGAGAAGGATCAGCTTTTCTGCCCCCAGAGAGGCCGCCAGCTCTCCCGCCACAGTATCGGCGTTGATGTTGTAGGCTTGGCCTGTCTCGTCGGCGGCCACGCTGGAGATCACCGGGATCTGGCCGCCCTCCAACAGAGTTTGCACCAACTGGGGGTTGATGCTGCTGACTTCCCCCACAAAGCCGATTTCCGCCCGGCCCTGGGAGCGGGCTCGAATCAAATTGCCGTCCCGCCCGCACAGCCCCACCGCCGAGCCGCCGGCCAGGCTGATGAGCTGCACGATCTGTTTGTTGACTTTGCCCACCAGCACCATCTCCACCACCTCCATGGTGGCCGCATCGGTCACCCGCAGGCCGTCCACAAACTTGAAGGGGATGTCCAGCTTCTGGAGCCAACTGTTGATCTCCGGCCCCCCGCCGTGCACCAGCACCGGCCGAATGCCGACACAGGCCAGAAAAACAATATCCCGCAGCACCTCGGCCCGCCGCTCCTGGTGCACCATGGCGGCGCCCCCGTACTTGATGACAATGACACGGCCCTGGTACTGCTGGATGTAGGGCAGAGCCTCGATGAGGATCTGCGCCCGCGTCAGGGGATCACAGGCCACAGCCTGCGAACCGGTCGCCGCGGGAAGAGAAGCGTTGGTCTGCACTGCCGGACGTCCCTCACAACACGAAACCTTGACCCAGAAGATCGTAATATTGCCTGCAGACAAACGTCGGGCTCCGGGTTAGGTTTTTTGCAAGCGGCAGCCCCTCTCTTTGCCAAACAGCAAGGCGCTCGCCGGCCACTGCCAAAAACAGCAAGCCATTAGCTGCGCAGGGTAACGGGAAAGTGTTTTTCTAGCTGCGCCCTCACCTGGTTTTGCGCAGCTTCCACCTCGGCATCGGTGAGGGTGCGATCCGGAGCGCGGTACACCAGTCGGAAGGCGAGGCTGCGCTGCCCCGGCGGTACCCCTTGGCCGCGGTACTCGTCGAAAAGCTGTACCGACTGCAGCAGAGGGCCTGCCGCCTGGCGGATTACTTTCTCGATGTCTGCCACCGACAGCTCCAGCGGCGCAAAGAAGGCGATATCCCGATCCGAGGCCGGAAAAGGCGAAAAGGGGGAAAATTGCACTAGGCCCCGCTTCTCCAGGCTGGCCAACAAGGGATCCAGATCCACCTCAAACCCATAGACCTCCTCCGGCAAATCCTTCTCCTGGCAAAGGCGGGGGTGCAACTGCCCAAATAGGCCAATGCGGGATCCCTCGATCCAGATGCCGGCCTGGCGACCGGGGTGCAACAGCGGCGATTGCGCCTCGGGGGGATCGGGGCGAAACTCAGAAGTAAACCCCAGCCGCTCCAGCGCCGAGACCAAGAGCCCCTTAGCCTCAAACCAGTCCATGGGCCGGCTGTGGTGCCGCCAGTCATTGGGGTTGAGGTCCCCGCCCAGGATGCCGCCCAAGTGCTCCGCCTCCTGATAGGGCTCAGGGCTGGAGGGAGGGGCATAGGCAAAGACGTGGCCAATCTCAAAAGCCTGCAGCGGGCCGTTGCCCTGATCCCAGTTGAAGCGAAAAGCCTCCACCAAGCCCGGCAACAGCGCCTTGCGCACAGCGGAGTACTCGGGGGAAAGCGGATTGGCGATTTTGACCAAGGAGCTGTCCTCCTCTGCCGGACAGAGGGAGATGTGGTACACCTCCGTCAGGCCAATGCCCCGCATCACCTCGCGAATTTGCCGGGTCAAAGTTTCCCGTGCAGAGAGGGATCCCACCTGCGGCTCCGTGGGCAGGGTTTCCGAGAAGCGGTCGTAGCCGTAGAGACGGGCAAATTCCTCAATCAAGTCGATCTCCCGTTCGACATCCCGCAGGCGGTAGGGGGGAACAGACACCTGCCAAACGCAGCCGGCCACGCCTGCTGTCTCCGTAGCAGGGAGGGGGGGAGCCTCCGGGGCAACTGCCTGACAGCGGGAAAGCTGAAAGCCCAAGGCCGGCAAGATCTCCTCCACATCCTCTGGCCGCACCTCTTCCCCCAACACGTCGATGAGGCGCGACAGCCGCAGCTTCAGCGTCCGCTCCAGCGGTGGCCGTTGGTCAAAGGTGGTGAGGCCAACCACCGATCCTCCCGCCAGCTCCAAAATCAACTGCACCGCCCGATCCCGCGCCAGGTCGAGGGTGGCAAAATTAACCCCCCGCTCATAGCGGGCCGAGGCTTCCGTGCGCAGTCCCTGCGAGCGGGCCGAGCGGCGCGTCACCACCGGGTCGAAGAGGGCGGCCTCCAAAAAAATGCTGGTGGTGGCCGAGCTCACTTCTGTCTCTTCTCCCCCCATCACACCTGCTAGGGCTACCGGCTGGCCGCCGGCCACGATGAGATGGCTTTCAGGGTGCAAGGTGCGGGTTTGGCCGTCCAGGGTTTTCAGGGTTTCTCCCGCCTGGGCAAAGCGCACCTCAATAGTGGGCTTCTTCTTGCCCATGACCTGCAGCAGGCGATCCCAATCGAAGGCGTGCAGGGGCTGGCCCCATTCCAGCAAGATCAAGTTGGTAACATCGACAACATTGTTGATGGAGCGCATGCCAGCGGCGGCCAGGCGATGCTTGAGCCAGTCGGGAGAAGGGCCGACCTTCACTCCCTCGATCAACACGCCACTGTAGGCGGGGCAGGCCTTGGCGTCGGCAATGCGCAGGTTGAAGTTGGGGATGGGCTTGGCCTGTAGGGGCTGAACCGGCGGCAGGCGCAGCGGGTTGCGGGTGAGGGCGGCCACCTCGCGGGCGATCCCCACCATGCTCAGAGCATCGGCGCGGTTGGCGGTGGAAGTGAGATCCAACACCACATCGTCCAGGCCTAGCAGCGGGCGGGCGTCAGACCCCAGCGGGTGGGCCTTGAGATCCAAATCAGGCGGAAATTCGTGGATCCCTTCCGAAGCCCTCTCCAGCCCCAGCTCGGCCAAAGAGCAGATCATGCCTTCCGAGAGCACTCCCCGTTTCTCCGCTTTGGCAATGGTCAGGTTCACAGCGGGCAGATGAGTGCCCGGCGTGGCCACAGGAACCAGCAAGCCGGCGCGGGCGTTGGCCGCTCCGCAGACGATGGTGGCCGGTTGCTCAGATCCCAAGTCCACCTGGCAAACGCGCAGCTTGTCAGCATTGGGATGGGGCTCGGCGGCTAGGATCCTGCCCAGCACCACCCCTTCTGCCCAACTGCGGCGATCTTCAATCTCCTCCACCTCAAACCCCACCAGAGTGAGGGCTTCTGCCAATTCTTCCGGGGAAAGCTCAAAGTCCACCAATTCCCGCAGCCACTTCAAGGAAATGCGCATCGCTGAGCCATCGCTGCAAACGCCGCACCCATTATCGCTCACTCCGAGTTCGGGCCAAAGGCAAGCAAGGCGCGCAAACTTCCCCTCGCAGGTAAGATGGTTACGCCGTGCCGAGGTACTGGCATCGAGGCAAGACGGCGCGTCTTTCAGGCTGTGGATGTGGGTATGGGACAACGGCAACTCTTGCGCGGGATCCTGATCGGTCTGGGCCTTCTGGCTGCCCTGGTGGTGTGGGCTATCACCTGGCTGCTCACCCAAAGCCCTCTGGCTTTGTTGCTATCTCGCCCGGCGCTGCCGCCGATTGTGGGCCTAGCTCCCCGTTCCACCCAGGCGCTGTTGCTGCTGGCCGCCCCTCTCGAGGATTTGCAGGCATTTTGGCAAGCGGCAACCCCCGCTTCCCAGCGACGCGCCACTCGTCAGCAGTGGCGGAAGTTTTTCTCCGGCGCAGGCCCGGGCTGGTTGGGAGCCATGCTGGCCGGGGGAGCCCTGGATTTCGAGCGGGAGGTGCAGCCCTGGCTGGGGAAAAGCACCCTCTTGGCCAGCTTGCCGGAGTGGGGCACCTTGGTTGCCTTGGAAACTCGCGACGCGGCGCTTGCCCAATTCGAGCTGAACCTGTTGTGGGAGCGGCAGAGCTTGGCCGGCTTGCCAGTGCAGGTGGATACCTACAAGGGCATTCAGGTGGTGTCCAGCCCGCTTCCGGAGTTGCAGGGGTTCACGGCAGCCCTTTTCGGCGAGCGCTATGTGCTGCTGGCAGAACAGGCTGCTGCCATTCGCGCCGCCATCGATGCGTGGCAGTTGCCGCAGTTGTCGTTGGTGAGCAAGCCGCAGTTTCGGCAGGTGATCCAGCCGCTACAGGAGGCGCATGTGGGTTGGGCTTTCTGGCAAAATCCGGAATCGCCCTCTCCCGACGCTCTGGCGTTGCAGGCAGTGGGGCTGGGGCTGGGGGTCAACTTTCGGGGGTTGGTGGCCGAAACTGCCGCCCTTTGGCATACGCCTGCTGAGTTCGCTTTGCCGACGGTAGAAGCTTTTCATCCGCAGGTTATTCGGCATCTGCCCGACGAGACGCTAGCGCTAATTTCCGGACAGAACTGGGCCAACCTTTGGCAGAGCTTGGGGCGGATGCAACCCCTGAGCCTCTTCGGCCTGCGGCTGGATCCCGGCCAATGGCTGCAGCAGTTGCAATTGCAGGTGGAGCTGGACTGGCAGCACTTGTTGCCGGAAAGGGGAGAGTTCGCCCTTGCCTTTTTGCCCACGGATGGGGAACTGGCCTGGCTGTGGGTTGGCAAGAGGCCGGATGCGCCAACGCTGGATGAGCGGGCAATCGCCCAGGGCTGGCAGGTGGTGTCGATTGCAACTAAGCATGGCACCGCCACTGTCTGGAGCAAGCCGGCGGCCCAGCCGCAACCCCAGCCAAGCCACTCCACGCCGCGAGAAGACATCCCCCTCTTGGCCGGTGGGCTGCTGCAGGTCAGCGGCAGGGGAGGCTCTCCCCGGGTGCAGGCGGCAGAGGCTCTTCCCCAAGCCCTGCCCGCTATCCCGGAAGCATCGCCTCTCTCGGCCCAGGTGTACCACACCGACCGGGAAGGCTACTCCTACCTGGCTTCTTCTTTGGCGGCTTTGGAAGCGGCCCTGGCGGATCCTCCCTTGAGCGCCAGCCGCGCCTGGCGCAGCCTGGTGGCCCCCCTGCCCCACCGCAACCTGGGCTATGGGTACGGATCCCTGGGGGTTCTACCGGAAACTTGGCTGCCCCAACTGCAGGGATCCCGCTGGTCGTCCACGCGCCTGGCCTTCGCCACCACTGCCCTGACGCTGTCCGAGGCTCCCTATCCGGATCGGGGGCACTGGCTCCTCCAGAGGGGCAAGCTATTTTGGCAGTGGTACTGAGTGGAGCCCGTCAAACTATCCAGGGATCCCGGCAGCCGGGGTGAATGTACTTGCCCAAGTAGAGCTGGTTGCCCGTCTCGTTCCACTGCACAAAGTCGAAAATTTGGGTGAGCAGGAGCATTCCCCGCCCTGACTCTTCCGTTTCCAGGATGCCGCAGCGGCAGCGGTTTAGCTCCTCCTGGGGACGAAAGCCGGATCCCTGATCCCGCACCAGCCACTGATAAAACGGCTCGGAGCTGGCGTATTCGACGATCACCCTCTTGTTGGGATCCAGGCCATTGCCGTGGCGAACGGCATTGATGATCGCCTCTTGCAGGCCCAAACGCACCTCCGCCCTCCAGGGGGGGGGAACTTTGGCAATCAACAAATCCAGAACCGGCTGGGTATAGAGGGTGGAGGGAAAGCTGATAACGCTCCAGGAGCAGTGGGCTGGCTTGAGGGAGAGGGCAATCACAGGGGCAGTCGGGGGCACAACGCTCTTTTTCCATCCTAGCCAATCCCCGTTGGCCTCAGCCCGGTCGGGCCAGATTCCGGCAGGGATCCTTTTTGGCGTACCATCTTGAGTGGTAAAGCTCTTCGCGGTTACCCTGATCGACTATGGTGATCAAAGTTGGGGATAAGGTTAGGGTGCGCTCTATTCAGGATCGCGGACAAGAAGAGGTGAGCGCGCTGGTGGGCAAGGAGGCTGTGGTGCTGGCACGGCGGGTGGTCGATGGCAGTGGCATCGGCTACATTTTGGAATTTCCCGATCGCTCCCGGCACTGGTTTTTCGAGAGCGAGCTGGAAGTGGTCGATTCCGGCCACGCCAAGGATGAGCCGAGTTGAGCAGTCTGGCTACCGGCTAGACAGTGGATTAGTGGCAGTTGCGGTGTCGGATCCTCTCTGCGTGTAAGTTGCCGCAAGGTGGCCGCCCCAGCTCTCAGTTTCCTCAAGCCTACATTTCAGCTTCAGGTAGCCGGCCTGGGAGATGCCGTTCTCTTTTCCGATGGAGTTCTCGCCATATCAGGTTGGGAGCATCAAGCTCAGGGCCGCTGTTGTCCCGTTGCCGTTGTCTGGATAAGTGGTCGTGGCTTCTCTTCCCCATTTGAATCGTCGTTTGCTGGCCCGCCAGATGGCCGCCCAGGTGGATGGCCTGACCGTCAAAATGGCTGCCGCTGCTCTGGAGGCAATGCTAGACAGCATCAGCCAATGTCTGGCGGAAGGAGGATCGGTGCGGCTGGCGCGCTTTGGCACCTTCTCGTTGCGCTACCGCCCGGCCCGGCAAACCTATCACCCGCGCACCAAGGCCCCCATCCACATCCCCGCTGCCCAGGTGCCCCATTTCGTCCCCAGCCCGGAACTGGGGCGACCCAGGAGGGATCCCCAAGAAGAAGCGGAAGCGCTGGCATCCGTCTAGAATGGCCGTTTTGCTCTGGTTTCGCACCGATTTGCGCCTGCTAGATCACCAGCCGCTGACGCGGGCTTGCCAGCAGGGATCTCTCCTCATTCCCCTCTATTGCCTAGATCCGCGCCACTTTGGACAGACGGCCTTTGGCTTTCCCAAGACCGGCTCTTTCCGCGCCCAGTTCCTGCTGGAGAGCCTGGCCGACCTGCGGCAGCAGCTCCGGGCCCGCGGCTCTGACCTAGTCATTCGCCAAGGCCAGCCGGAGCAGGTGATCCCGGCCCTGGCGCGGGAGTGGGGGGTGGAGGCCGTCTATGCCCACGAAGAGGTGGGCACCGAGGAGGAGGCGGTTGCTGAGGCCCTGCAGCAAGCGCTGCAGCCCTTGGGGATCCGGCTCCATCTGGACTGGGGTCACACCCTCTACCACCCCGAAGATCTCCCCTTTGCCCTGGCAGACCTGCCGGAGGTGTTTACCCGCTTTCGCCAGCAGGTGGAAGCCAAGGCCGAGGTTCGCGCTCCCCTGCCCATCCCTTCCCTGCCGCCCCTGCCGCCGGGGCTAGATCCTGGCCCCCTGCCCACCCTGGCGGCGCTGGGGTTGAGCTTGCCGCCGCCGGATCCCCGCGCCCGCTTTGTCTATGCCGGCGGCAGCACCGCCGCCCAGGCCCGCCTGCAGACCTATATCTGGGATCTGGACCGGCTGCGCGTCTACAAAGAAACCCGCAACGGCATGCTGGATCCCAACGACAGCTCGCGCCTTTCTGCCTGGTTGGCGTTGGGCTGCATCTCCCCTCGCGTTGTCTACGCCGAAGTCAAGCGCTACGAGGAGGAGCGGGTGCGCAACGAATCCACCTACTGGCTGGTGTTTGAGCTGCTGTGGCGGGACTACTTTCGCTTCATCTTGGCCAAGCATGGGGCCAAGCTGTTTCGCCCCGCAGGGATCCAGGGGATCCCCATCCCTTGGCAGCAGGACGGGGATCGCTTCCAGGCTTGGTGCCGCGGCGAGACCGGCTACCCCCTGGTGGACGCCAACATGCGGGAGCTGGCAGCCACCGGCTTCATGTCCAACCGCGGGCGGCAGAATGTGGCCAGCTTCCTCACCAAAAACCTGGGGATCGACTGGCGTCTGGGGGCGGAATGGTTTGAATCGCTGCTGATTGACTACGACGTGGCCAGCAACTACGGCAACTGGAACTACACCGCCGGCGTAGGGAACGATGCCCGCGGCTTCCGCTACTTCCACATTCCCAAGCAATCCCGCGACTACGATCCCCAGGGCCACTACCTGCGCCACTGGCTGCCGGAACTGGCCGGGATCCCCGGGGACAAGATCCACGAGCCCTATCGCCTCAGCGCCGCTGAGCAAAAGCAGTTTGGCGTGCGGCTGGGGGTAGACTATCCCCGCCCCGTGGTGGATCTGGAAAAGTCCCTGCAGGCCAGTCGGCGGGCTTACGAAGCGGCCCTGGCCCGCTACCGCCGCGGCTAGGGGGATCCCCTCGAAACGGGAGTGGCGGGCTGGGGGACGACGCGGCTAAGACGCCGCAAGCCAGGCAGGCCAGCATCCACCACCACCAAGCTGCCGTCTGGCAAGGCAAGTAGAGAGCCAGGCCGCTGGAAGCGAGCTGAGACCACCGGGCCATCCTGCCAGCCCGGCTCATCCCCCCCGGCCAGGGTAGAGACCTGCCCGCTGGGCTGAAGACGGCGAATGCGGCGGTTGTCTTGGTCGGCCAGCCAGAGGACCCCCGCACTGTCGAAGGCCAGCCCTGCAAGGGTTTGAAAACGGGACTCCGCCAGAGGGCCATCGCGGTAGCCTGCTTCCGCCTGGGAGAGGGTGGTCAGGTGTCCGTTGGCAGAGAGCCGGCGCAGGCGATGCCTATCGGCAATCCAGAGGTTACCCGCCTTGTCCACTGCCAGAGCTGTCGGCTCCAGAAGCTGGGCTTGCTCTGCCGGCCCATCGGCGGATCCCGGCTGGCCGGTGCCAGCGGCCGTCGTCACTTTGCCCGTGGGAGTGATGCGGCGGATGCGGCGGTTGGCGCGATCGGCCACGTAAAGGCTGCCGTCCAGACCCAGGGCCAGGCCAAAGGGTTCGCGAAACTGCGCCTCGTCGCGCTCTCCATCTCGGTGGCCGGCTGAACAGGTGCCGGCAAAGGTGCTCACCCGCCGCTGTCGGCTGATGTAGCGCAGGCAATGGTTGCCGCTGTCGGCCACCCACAACCCCCCCTTGGGATCCCAAAGTAGCCCTTGGGGGGAGTGAAACTGGGCCTGCTCCGCCACCCCATCCCGGTGGCCGGCCTTGCCGCTGCCCGCCCACACCTCCAGTTCCCCTTCGGGGGAAAGCCGGAAAATGCGGTGCTGGGCCGGGTCGGCTAAGTAAAAGAACCCCTCGGGGTCTGCGGCAATGCCGCCGATCTGCTGCAGGGAGATCCTGGCCTCCCCCTCGTTATCGGAGCTGCTGCCCTCCGGCTTGGCTGCCGCAGCGGTGCGGCCATCGAGGAGGGTCTCCACTCGCCAGCCCGAGGCCGCTGTAGGAGTGGGAGTGGGCCACTCGTAAATCCAGGTTCCCAGTCCTTGTCCTTCAGCGTCGGCCACCGCCACCCAGACCGTGCCGGAAAGAGAGGCTGGCGGCATCACCGTCAGACTGTTGCGGCTGCGCGAGCGAATTTCCCCCCTCAGGATGCGCTCCGGATTGGCGGCTGAGGCAAAAAGAACGCTTTCCACCCGCTCCAGATTTTCCCCCGACAGCAACAACGGCTGGCCAGGCGCCGGCACCCCTGCCCCTGCGTGCAGCAGCGGCACTCCCACCTCGGAGAGCACCAGCAGGCTCAGGCGGCGACTGCTGCTGTCAGCGCTTCCAGAGCGGGCAGAAAGAGTCAGGGATCCCTTCCCTTGCGCCAAGGTGGTGGATCCCCGGTAGGCAATGGCGCTGAGCTCCGCTTCCCCGGCAGGTGGGTTGGTAAAAGTGAAGGTGGCCGGCTGCCCTAGGCGCAGGGGCGCGTTGGCGGTCTGGCGATAGCTGCCCAGGGTAATGCTGAGATCGATCCCCTCCACCCCCGGCCAGGTGGGGGTACGAGCCAGCCAGCGATCCACGTCGGAGGCAGGGAGCTGGGCCACCAGATCGGATCCTTGTTCCTGGAGGAGCAGGACGATGCGGTTGTTGGGCACCGCCAAACCCGATTGGCGGGCCTGTTCGAGTGTGAGAGCGGCGGGGGCGAGGGGAGTTGGGGTGGAAACCGGCTGCAGGGCAGAAGGGGAAACGACGCTGGGAGACAAATTAGAGGAAGAGAGCTCGCCGCAGGCCGAGAGGGCCAGCACCAGAGCACTCAGCGCCGGCAAAGATAGCGGTGCAGGGGAAGCCCGTCGTGGCATGATGCAGCTCATCCTCTCCCACAAACTGGGAAGCGGCGGGAACCCAAACCTCCATGTCGATAGCAACTCACGTAAAAGCCGGCAGAAATTGCCCCGCTACTTTTTCTGCGGACAGCCGCGCCCCACCGCCTGCTCGGCATAGGGAAACCCCTCAGCCAGCCTCGCAGGCCTTGAACCCTAACCCTATCCATGCTTAAGCCGTCTCACCCAAGGGTGAGTTGCACTCCTCACTTCTTAATATCCTTACTCAAATCCCCGTCGAAAAGCCAGATGGCAATCGGATGCTCGCCAAGCCATGTTCGTTTTTGTCCGCTCGATATCCCAGCCCCTTCGAGCAGAAGCCTCCAGCCCGGTGGAAGGCCGGGGCTAACCTATGGGTCCGGAATTGGCCACCCTCGCGGATAGATCAAATAGACGGTACCCCCGGAGTGGGCCAACCACAAAGGCTCTAGCTGGTCGCGGCGGTAGGTGCGGCGAACTTCTTCGTTGGTCTTGGCCGCCGGATCGTGGAGGATGGGATCCCCTTGGCGGTCGAACCCCACCAGCACCGCCAGATGGCCGTTGCTTTTGGGGATCGGCGCCCCCTCCAGCTCGCCCTCGCCCCAGGCATAGCTGAGGATAGCCGGCACGCCGGCCGCGATCCAGGCTTCTGCCTGGGCCAGGCTCTGCAGCCGCGCCACCACGCCGGCCAAACCCCGCTCGGCGGCATGAGCCACGTTGAAGGCCCAGTTGCCGTGGCCCTGGTAAACCCGGTCGTACACCCCGGCCGCCGCGGCGCGCACCAACGGCTCACAGGGGGGGGGATCCCGCTGCCAGTAGGCCATCACCATCGCCAAGGCAGTGGGGCTGCACCAAGCTGCTCCCCCGTCGGCATAGACCATTTGGGAACACAAGGGCAGCTCCAAGACCTGGCCCCAGCGGCTGGGATCCCCAGGGGAGAGGCGGTCGGGCTGGGCCGGCTGGTTGGAAAAGGCAACCGCCACCTGATCCACCAGGGGAGAGCGGCCCGCCTCTTGCGTGAACAGGCGCACCCTGACTTGGAAAGCCTCTGCCCCGTTGTGGGTATCCTTGAGCACCAACAAGTCCGTGTGCAGGTTGCCATCTGCGTCTTCCTGCCCGCGCACGGAGTGGCTGGCCAGGGTGGGCGGATCGGCAGCCCACACGCCGGCGTGATACCACTTCGTCCAGCGCCCCGCAAGCTTGGCCCGGATCTCCACTTCTAGCCAGGTGCCGGGAGGGGTGGTGGCATTCCAGGAGACGATTGCTTCCACCAGAGGAAAGCTGGCGGGAACTTCCGGGCTGATGGCTTCTCCCACCCAATAGCTGCCGGGGGGATGAAAAGGACGTCCGCGCAATGGCGACTGCGGCTCCTCAAGGCTGACTTCTTGCCGCCAGCTCTCTGGATCTAAGACCAATTGCCCTTGGGCGTTCAGCCGGATCCCGCGGGCTGACCAGCCCTGAAAACCTTGGGGGGCATGCCAGCGCTGCAACCTGGTGCGATAGGGGGAGTGGCGCTGGGCTTGCATTGTCAAGAGTCCTGGAGAAGTTGCAACCGGCTGGGCCAACGCGGGCAGGAGCAGCACAACGCCGCTGACCAGCCCAGACAGCCTTTGCCAGGAGTCTTTGCCTTGCGGCAGCATTGTCGGCTTGCCCCCACTAATAGTGCGACACCGCCGGATGCCCCTTAATGTACCAGCGCCAGGGAAGCTCTACCCCGCGGGTAATGCCGATGCGGGTAGTTTGGACAATGGGGAACTGTGCCTCCCAAGCAGGGGATCCCTCCAGCCAAATGCCTTCCTGGCCGACAGCCACCGGCTCCAGCCGCCAGCCGTTGTGGGATCCGTCAATGCGCAACGCCTGACAGAGCAGGCCTGGCCCCGCCGCCACCCGCGCCGGTTTCATGCGCTTGTTGGCCGGGATCCACTCCGGCAGGCAATCCAACTGGGCTGCCCGGATCAAAACCGCTGACGCGATCCCTTCCGCCTCGGTGACGATGTTGAGACAGTGGTAGAGGCCGTAGATGCGATAGACGTAGAGATGGCCGGGCGGCCCGAACATCACCTGGTTGCGGCGGGTCTTGCGGCGATAGGCGTGGCATGCCGGATCGCCGGCGGTGTAGGCTTCCGTTTCCACAATCTGCGCCCGCACCTGCAGCCCATCGGCAAATTGCCGCACCAGCACCATGCCCAGCAACGTAGGCGCCACCAGCGGCGCCGGCTTGCTTAACCACTCCCAAGCAGCCACAGCCGGCTCGGCAACTTTCATCCCCCGGCAACAGCAGGGACGATGCTCACCTCATCCCCATCCTGTAGAGGCGTGTCCGATCCCTGGAGGAAGCGAATGTCTTCGCTGTTGACATAGAGATTGACAAAGCGGCGCAATTCCCCCTTTTCATCGCACAGCCGCGCCTTGATGCCCGGATAGGTCTGCTCCAAGGCCTCCAGCAATTCCCGAACGGTGGATCCCTCGCAACTTACCACCTCCTGATCCCGGGTGAGCACCCGCAGCGTGGTGGGAATTAACACCTTGACTGCCATAAGCCAATGCTTCGTCCAGCGACCAACCTTAGAAGACTAGGGTAGCAGCACCCCGTCAATGCCGTGAATCACCCCGTTGGAAACCGGAATATCCGCCAAGTTCACATTGGCCCCGTTGACCCGGATGCTGCCATCGGCTCCCACCTGCACCCGCAGCGGCAGCCCCGCCAAGGTGGTCAGAGTGGCCGATTGGCCAGGCCGCAGGTCAAACGAGGTAATCCGCCCCGGCACCACATGATAGGTGAGGATGCGGGTGAGCTGATCCCGATTGGCCGGCTGCAACAACGTCTCCACGGTGCCCGGCGGCAGTTGCCCAAAGGCCACATCGGAAGGGGCAAAGACCGTGAACGGCCCCGGCCCTGCCAACGCCGTGTTCAGCCCCGCCGCCCGCAAAGCCGTCGCCAACGTCGAGTAGCTGCTGGGCAAAGTTTCCAGCTCAACGGCAATGGTGTTCAGCCCCTGAGGCCGAGCCGTGGGAGCCAAAGCAAGGGGGGTCAACACCGCCACTGCCACCGGCAAGCAGCGACGCGCAAAGTGACGGACAGAACGGAGGATAGGCATGGTGCAGAGCTCCTGAGCGAGTGGGTCTGTGCCAGGGATCGTAACAGTTCTTCATTAAGACGCCGTTAAGAGCCCAGGGGGATCCCTCTCGCTTCAAACCGAAGCCTCCTGCCAGTCCAGCCGCTCCAGAGTGCGGGCGCGCTCCAATGCCTGTTCAAAGCTCTCCAGCTTGGGCGAGATCACCAGCGGATGGCCCACGTGCGCCTGCACCGCCTCCTGGGTTTTCAAGCCATTGCCGGTAATATAGGCTACCGTAACCGCCTCAGGATCAAGCTGGCCCGATTCGGCCAGGCGTTTGAGCACGGCAATGGTGGTGCCGCCAGCCGTCTCGGTGAAGATGCCCTCGGTCTCGGCCAAGAGCTTGATGCCGGCCACGATCTCGGGATCCGTGGCCGTCGCGATCTGGCCGCCGGTTTTGCGGGCAATCTCCAGGGCGTAGATGCCGTCGGCAGGGTTGCCGATGGCAATAGACTTGGCGATGGTATTCGGCTTAACCGGAGTAACAAAATCCCGCCCCTCGCGAAAGGCCTGGGCAATGGGCGCACAGCCCTGGGCCTGGGCGCCGTGGAAGATAACCGGCTTCTCCGCCACCAGCCCCACCTTCACAAACTCCTGAAAACCTTTGTAAATCTTGGTGTACAGGGATCCCGACGCCAGCGGGATCACCACCTGATCCGGCAGTTGCCACCCCAGTTGCTCCGCCACCTCGTAGGCCAGGGTTTTCGAGCCTTCTGCGTAGTAGGGGCGCAGGTTGATGTTGACAAAGCCCCAGCCGTAGCGATCCGCCACCTCGGCGCAGAGGCGGTTGACCTGGTCGTAGTTGCCCTCCACAGCCATGACGGTGGGCCTGTAGATGAGGGACCCTAGTACCTTGCCTGCCTCCAGATCCGCCGGGATGAAGATAGTGCACTCCAGGCCGGCGTGGGCGGCGATGGCAGCCGTGGAGTTGGCCAAGTTGCCCGTGCTGGCGCAGGAAACGGTGGTAAAGCCCAGCTCCTTGGCGCGGGTCAGGGCCACCGACACCACCCGATCCTTAAAGCTGAGGGTGGGCATGTTGACGGCGTCGTTCTTGAGGTAGAGGTTTTTTAACCCCAGCCGCCGGCCCAGCCGCTCCGCCTTCACCAGCGGCGTCATGCCGGTGCCCACATCGATGGGCCGCTCCGAAAGGACCGGCAGGAAAGGTCGGTAGCGCCAGATGGAGAGCGGCCCGGCCTGGATGCTCTGCCGGCTGACAACGCTCTTGAGCCAGTCGTAGTCATAGACCACTTCCAGGGGGCCAAAACACAGGTCGCACACGTGCTTGGCCACCGGCTCATACTCGGCCCCACATTCCCGACAGCGCAAGCGCCTAAAGCCCACCTGGAGGGTGCGCAAGGCCGAGCTGGGCGGCAAATCGGCAGGGCTGAGCGGGCGGTGGGAAAGGGTTTGGGTCATAGGAAGCCTCAGACAGGAGAAAGGGCTGGATCTTGTTTACCCGTCGTCGAGGGCAATCTTATCACCCGCGATCGACCCCGTCAACTAAACCCGACTAAAATAGTCTGAATTAGATCCGGCTGGGGAGAGCGGGATCCTAGCCGGTTTGGGCAACCTCGGAGCGGCAGACTGGTAGAGGTCTGGCTTTCTCTTGCCGAGATTTGGGGATAGCCCTCTATCCGTCGCTAGACTGGAGAAACAAGCTGTAACAACCTAATTGGGATAGGGGATCCCGGTATTCCGCGGGGGCGATCCTATGCTCAAAGTTGGACGGGACAACGTGGACTTTCTCGACCACTACGACGTGATCGTCGTGGGTGGGGGACACGCTGGCTGTGAAGCGGCCCTGGCGGCAGCGCGGCTGGGCTGTAATACCTTGATGCTGACGTTGAACCTGGACAAGATCGCCTGGCAGCCCTGTAACCCCGCTGTGGGGGGCCCGGCCAAGTCGCAACTGGTGCACGAAATCGACGCCCTTGGCGGCGAGATGGGCAAAGTTACCGACCGCACCTATTTGCAAAAGCGGGTGCTCAACCGCTCGCGGGGGCCGGCGGTATGGGCCTTGCGGGCGCAAACCGACAAACGCGAGTACGCGCGGGTAATGCGCTCGGTGGTGGAAAACCAGCCCAATCTGAGCATCCGCGAGGGCACTGTCACCGACCTGGTGCTGGGGCGCAACGATGAGGTGGTGGGCGTGGTTACCCATTTTGGCAGCGTCTTCGGCTGTGGGGCGGTGATCCTGACCACGGGCACCTTTCTGGGAGGGCGCATCTGGATTGGCCGCCACTGGCAGCCTGCTGGCAGAGCGGGGGAATTTGCCGTCGAAGGCCTGACCGACACCCTGCGCCAACTGGGCTTTGAGACAGGTCGGCTGAAGACGGGCACCCCTGCCCGTGTGGATCGCCGCAGCGTCGATTTTTCCGTGATGGAGCGGCAGCCAGGGGATCCCGACCTGCGCTGGTTTAGCTTTGACCCGGAGGTGTGGGTGCCGCGGGAGCAGATGGACTGCTATCTCACCCGCACCACGCCGGAGACCCACCGCATCATCCGCGAAAACCTCCACGAGACGCCGGTCTACGGCGGCTGGGTGGAGGCCAAGGGGCCCCGCTACTGCCCCAGCATCGAAGACAAGATCGTCCGCTTTGCCGACAAGGAAAGCCATCAAATTTTTATTGAGCCAGAGGGGCGGGATCTGCCGGAGCTCTACATCCAGGGGTTCTCGACGGGGATGCCAGAAAAGATCCAGATCCAGATGCTGCGCTCCCTGCCCGGCCTGGAGCGGTGCGTCATGCTGCGGCCTGCCTACGCCGTGGAATACGACTATCTGCCGGCCACCCAGCTCTACCCCACCCTGATGACCAAGAAGGTGCAGGGGCTGTTCTGTGCCGGCCAAATTAACGGCACCACCGGCTACGAAGAGGCAGCAGCCCAGGGTCTGATCGCCGGGATCAACGCCGCCCGCCTGGTGCAGGGGAAGCCGCTGGTAACCCTGCCGCGGGAGTCCAGCTACATCGGCACCCTCATCGACGACCTTTGTACCAAAGAGCTGCGGGAGCCCTACCGCATGCTCACCAGCCGCTCCGAATACCGCCTTATCCTACGCGCCGACAACGCCGACCAACGCCTCACCCCCCTGGGGCGGGAATGGGGCCTCATCGACGACCGCCGCTGGGCCCTCTTCCAGGCCAAGCAGGCCCGCATTGCCGCCGAGATCGAGCGCCTAGAAACCCAGCGGGTCAAGGCCCACGACCCCGCCGGGATCCACCTCAGCCAACTGACCGGCCAGGGGATCAAAGGATCCGCCACCTTGGCCGAGCTCCTGCGCCGCAACCCGATCCACTACGCCGACCTGCTAGAGCTGGGGTTGGGAAATGAGGAGCTGGATCCCTTTGAGCAGGAGGCAGCAGAAATTGCTGTCAAATACAGCGGCTACATCCAGCGGCAACAGAGCCAAATCGAGCAGGTGAGCAAGCAGTACCACCGCCCCCTGCCCCCCGATCTGGACTACCACTCCATCCCCACCCTCTCCAAAGAGTCGCGGGAGAAACTGGCGGCAGTCCGGCCTCTGACCGTGGGCCAGGCGGCCCGCATTGGCGGCGTCAACCCCGCCGACATCAATGCCCTGCTCATCTACCTAGAGGTGAGACAACGTCAGAAGACGGCTGCTGCAGCTCCCGTCGGGGCCTGACCGCAGCCGCCGCTCCCCTGGCCGTAGAGGGCAGGGATCTCTTCCAGGGTCAGGCGCGAGGCCACCCCCAGCTCCAGGGGCGAGGTCTCTCCCCGCAGCCAGTGGCAAAGGCCAGCTGCCCCAATCATGGCGGCGTTGTCGGTACAGAGGTTTGGGGGCGGGATCACCACCCGCAGGCCCTTTTGGCGGCCCGCTTCCAGCAGGCGAGCGCGCAGCTCCCGGTTGGCGGCCACCCCCCCTGTAACCAGCAGCGTCGAGAGGCCCAGCGCCTCGGCACAGGCCACGGCTTTTTCTGTGAGCACGCGGGTGAGGCAGGCCTGGAAGCTGGCGGCAATATCGGCCACAGGCAGCTCCTGGCCTTCCTGCTGCAACTGTTGGACCAGGCGCAGCACCGCTGTCTTCAGGCCGCTGAAGCTGGTGTCGTAGGGGTGATCCAGTTTGCCCTCGGGCAAAGGGAAGCGATCGGGATCCCCTTGTTGCGCCCAGCGGTCGATCTGGGGCCCGCCCGGATAGCCCAGCCCCAACAGCCGCGCCACCTTGTCAAAGGCTTCGCCGGCGGCGTCGTCGCGGGTGCGGCCCATCGTCTGGTACTCCCCGTAGTCCTTCATCCAGATCAGGCTGGTGTGGCCTCCTGAAACCAAAAGGCCCAGGCAGGGGGGACGCAAGTCGGCTGCTGCCAAAAAGCCGCTGAACAGGTGGCCCTCCAGGTGGTGCACCCCGATCAAAGGTTTGTTGTAGAGCAGCGCCAAGGTCTTGGCCGCCATCAGCCCCACCAGTAAGGATCCCACCAGGCCCGGCGCACAGGTGACGGCAACAGCATCCACCTCGGCCATGCCCAGCCCAGCCTGCTGCAGGGCGGACTCCAGCACAAAGGGCAGAGTTTCCACATGGCGGCGGGCAGCCACCTCCGGCACCACGCCCCCGTAGGCTGCATGGAGGTCGATCTGGCTAGCCACCACAGAGCTGAGCTGCCGTGGGGCAAAGGTCGGCCAGGCCGCATCTGCCTCCACCACAGCCACAGCTGTTTCATCACAACTGGTTTCAATGGCGAGGAGGCGGGGCATAGAGGAAAGGCGGGAGTTTCCTTAAGAATTGTGTGAGCTAAAACTCGCAATCCGTTGGAGCGAGGTACTCGGGAGTATGATACTAACCGTTTAGTGCCCGTTGCTGCACTTAGCATTCCTGCACATTTAACAGACCTAGACCCCTAGCTTAAGGACACATCCTGCTATGCGAACCCTTTTGAGTCTCCTTTTAGCCCTTTGCCTGGCGCTTGGCCTCGCCCAGGCTGTGCAGGCAGAGCCCTTGATCGGTCTGAAGCCTTGCAGCGAAGTTCCCGCTTTTCAGGCCCTGATGAACGAACGGCTGAGCAGCCTCGAAGAGAAGATCCTCAATGCCAGCCCTAACCTGGCTCCTCTCTACCAGCAAAAGTTGGCCCAAACCGAGAAGCGCTTTGAGCGCTACAGCAAGCTGCTCTGTGGCGAAGAAGGCTTGCCCCACCTGGTTACCGATGGCCGCTGGAGCCATGCAGGCGAGTTTCTCATCCCTGGCCTGCTTTTCCTCTACATCGCCGGCTGGCTGGGCTGGGCTGGGCGCTCCTATCTGATTGCTGTCCGGAATAGCGACGAGCCGGAGATGAAAGAAAGCATCATCGACGTCCCCTTGGCGCTGCGCTGTTTCCTCACGGCTTTGGCCTGGCCTGCCGCTGCTTTCAAGGAAATTGCCAGCGGCGAAATTCAGGAGCCGGAAGAGGCCGTGCCCATCTCTCCTCGCTGAAGAAGGGGCTTCTCCTCGGCTTTTGGCTCAGCTTCACCCATCCAACTTGAGAGGTATGTATGTCTGATTTCACCAAGTTTCTCACCACGGCTCCAGTGGCCTTTATCTTGTTTTCCAGCTTCGTTTTTGCGCTGTTCATCGAGATCAACCGCTTCTTCCCCGACATTTTGACGTTCTGAACTCGCAAGCCAGGGATCCCCAGCCGCGCCAGCAACACCCACAGGGATCCCTGGTCTTTTAAGCCAGACTTTTTGGAATTTGAGGTTTTTCTAACCCTTTTTGCACTGGAACCAGAGTTGCCGACATGGTTGAACCCACTGCCGATACCGTTTCTCCTAATAGGGGATATATCGCCGTCCCGGAAGGGGATCCGCAGATTGGCGATTTCTGGACGCCGATCAACCACGCGCCTGTTGTCCGTCTGTTGATAGACTGGTTGCCCATCAACCGGCCGGGATTGAGCTCCATTTGGCGGGGTTTGGAAATTGGCATGGCCCACGGCTATTGGTTGGTGGGGCCTTTTGCCAAGCTGGGGCCGCTGCGCAGCGAGCCCATCGGCCTGCTGAGCGGTTTCCTGGGAGCCTGTGGCCTGATCTTAATCATGACGGCAGCTCTCTCTCTCTACGGCACCGTCTCCCCGCAGCGCAACGACGGGCCGGTGCAGGGATCCCAATCTTGGAGCGAACTGGCCGCCGGCTTTTTGGTAGGGGGCATGGGCGGGGCAATCGTCGCCTACCTGCTTCTGCTCAATGGAGATCTGTTGTTTCCCAATTTTGGTTAAGCGGCTTCCCCTCTCCATCCATCCCCTTGTCTTGGACGGCCTTGCGAGTCTCTCCATCCTCTGCTGAGCGGCGGCTTGGCCAGATGGGCTCTGCTTTCCAGCTTTTCGCGTTGATGCCGGCCCGCTTGCCCACAGCTTCCCTGGATTTTGCTCTCCAGCTTCTTGACGGGGTTTCAGCTGGCTTTTCAAGGCTTGCAGCGTCTTTGTGATCCAATAACCTGAGCAGGCGAGGGAAAAGTTCAGGGCAGCAGTGAGACTGGCAGAAGGCAGGAAGCTTGCCCTAGCATAGACTGAGCCAGCCAGTGGAGTCTCGAATTTGCTATGAACCGACGGCAGCGGTTCTAGGCATTTTTCCAAATAGCCAAATAGTTTTTGTAAGCTGTCGTGAGCGATCTCCTGTCCGATCCCACTTCTGCAAGCTTCTCTTTGGCTGAGATCGGTCGCCTGTCGCCTGCAGCCCTGGCCTACCTGGGAGATGCCATTTACGAACTGCACGTGCGACGGCAGCAGTTGTTTCCTCCCACTCGGCCAGAGCTTTACCATCGGCAGGTGGTAAGGCGGGTACGCGGATCTGCTCAGGCCAGATTGTTGTTGGCGCTTTTGCCCTATCTCAGCCCTGAAGAGCGGGAGATCGTCCGCTGGGGCCGCAACGGCTGCGGTCGTCCACCCCGCCACTTGCCCTTGGCCGACTACCAGAATGCCAGTGGCCTGGAAACCATCTTGGGCTACCTTTACCTCACCGATCCCGAGCGGCTACGCCACATTCTCGCTCTCACCGATGTTTTGGCCAAGACGATAGGCGAGGGGGAAGGTTAAGATCGGCTTTTACTCTGCACCGTTCTCTGCCCATGCCCAAGCCTTCCCAATGCAAACCTCCCTTACGGCTGTCTCGCCGGAGCAAGCTGCAGCGGCAAGGGGCGGGGCAACCCTTCAACAAGCCCAAGCAGACCAAACGGCGCGAGGGGGGCTCCCCGCTCCATCTCCAGCCGGCGGCGCAAGAGCCGCCCGTAAAGCCGCTTCGTCGCAAGGCTGAGCAGGAGCGCCCCCAGCCAAATCCCAGCCCTCCCGTTGCCAGTCCAGAAGACGGGGAGCTGCAGGTTAACCGGGATCCCGAAGCCGAACCTGAACAAGAGATCATCTACGGTCGCCAAACCGTGTTGGCTGCGCTGAGAAGCCAGGCCACCCTTAACCGAGTGTGGGTGCTGCCGCGGTTGCGCTACAGCCCCCAATTTTGGTCTTTGTTGGAAGAAGCCAAAGCACGGGGTACCGTCATCGATGAGGTGTCTCTCCAGCGGCTAAACCTTCTCACCGCTGGAGCCAACCACCAGGGGATCGCCGCCCAGGCCACCCCTTACCGCTATGTGGATCTGGAAGAGCTGGTGGAACAGAGCCGCCAGTCCGGCCCCCATCCGGTGCTGGTGGTGCTGGACGGGATCCAGGATCCCCACAACCTGGGGGCTATTGCCCGCAGCGTGGAGGCGTTTGGCATGCAGGGGATGGTGATCCCACAGCGGCGGGCGGCAGGCGTCACTGCGACGGTGATGAAGGTGGCAGCGGGGGCCCTCTCTACTTTGCCGGTGGCGCGGGTGGTGAACTTAAATCGCGCCCTGGAATATCTTAAAGGGCAGGGGTTTTGGGTCTATGGCACCACTAGCCAGGGGGCTGCCCCTATCTACAGCGCCGACTTTCGCCGACCTATTGCCTTGGTGGTGGGATCCGAAGGGGAAGGCATCAGCTTGCTCACCCAGCGCCACTGCGACCAACTGCTGTCGATCCCCTTGGCGGGCCGCACGGAAAGTTTGAATGCTTCGGTGGCGGCGGGCATCGCCCTCTACGAGATCCACCGGCAGCGCTCCCCCCACCGAGGTCGAAACATTTCTCAACAAATCCTCAACGAAGGCAGTAGAATCTAGGTGATTGCAAAAGATCCTGAGTCATCGTTTGTGCTTAATAGGGGGGATGGATCCCGTGGGCAACCCTTTGGTCTGGCTGTTGGATAGGCTGCGGGGCCTAGCAGTCTGGGTTGAGATCACCACCGACGACTGCACCTATTACTACGGCCCCTTCGCCAGCGAGAAAGAAGCAGAGGCGCATAAAGGTCGCTACATCGCCGACCTGAAGGCGGAGGGAGCTGAGAAGATCGAGGCTCAGATAAAGAAAATGCGCCAGCCGCAGTCGCTGACGGTGGTCCGCACTCCTTCGCGGGTTCGTTCCTGATGACGGCTATGGTTTACCAGGTAACCGTTCATCACCGGGGCCAAACCTACCGGTTTACCGCGGCGGCAGATCAGACAGTTTTACAGGCGGCTCTCGAACACGGCCTAGAGCTGCCCTCTTCCTGCCAGGCGGGAGTCTGTACCACCTGTGCAGGGAGGCTGAAGTCGGGATCCGTGGCCCAGCCTGACGCCATGGGGATCGGGCCGGAACTCAAGGCTCAGGGCTTTGTGCTGCTGTGTGTAGCCTATCCTACTTCCGATCTAGAGGTGGAGACGGACCAAGAGGAGGAGGTCTATCGTCTCCAGTTTGGCTCCTAGCCCTGCTTGGATATCCACCCCCGTTGAGGGCAATTCTGTGCGGGTTACTCAAAGGAGTTCTAACGGCCTGTGAAGCTGCACTTTCTCCGCCTTTCCCTGCCCCTAAGCCTGCCGGTTTCTGCTGCTCGACTGGAGGGATCCCTTACCGAGCAGGTGGCCCAGGAGCTAGGACAGCCAGCTCAGCTTCTGCGCTGGAGCCTGACGGCGGTGGAGGGGGATAGGGCTTGGGTGGAGGTAGTAGCTACTACCGACGATGGCCATTCCGATTGAAGACAGCCCACCCCTCTCCTTAGGAAGAGGGGAGTTGGGGATAGCGCCCGCGCCGCCGGCGCGTTCGCAACTGCGTTGCCTATCGGGTCTGAAAGAGTTTTCCCAAGACCTCAGAGGCTAGCGGGAATCATTTCGTTGCTACGCTGAAGGACAGAAATGGCTAGCGGTACCCTCGGCAGTTTTTGTCCTTTGGCCAATGTCTGTCCCCACATCTGAACCAATGTCGGCTCCAATGTTGGCCGAGCAGCATCCCCCTGTTGCCCTCACCATTGCCGGATCCGATAGCGGCGGCGGAGCGGGCATTCAAGCGGATCTGCGCACCTTTGCCTTCCAGCGCGTCCACGGCACTTCCGCCCTCACCTGCGTAACTGCCCAAAACACCCTCGGGGTCAACCGCGTGGATGCGCTGCCGCCGGAGGCGGTGGCCGCCCAGATTGAGGCGGTGGTGCAGGATATCGGGGTGCAAGGGATCAAAACCGGCATGTTGCTCAATGTCGAGATCGTGCGGGAGGTGGCCCGCCAAGTGGAGCGGTGGGCCCTGCAGCCGCTGGTGGTGGATCCGGTGATGGTCTCCCGCACCGGGGCCAAGCTGCTGGCAGAAGACGCCATCCAGGCCATCCGCGAGCGGCTGATCCCGCTGGCCCAGGTCGTTACCCCCAACCGCTACGAGGCCCAGATTTTGGCAGGGATGGAGCTGCAGTCATTGGCGGATATGGAGGAGGCGGGCCGCCGCATCTACGCCCTGGGCTGTAAGGCGGTTTTGGTCAAGGGGGGAGGTATGCCAGGGGAACTGCAGGGGGTGGATGTGTGGTTTGACGGCGAGCGGCTGGAGATCCTCAAAAGCGAGCGCATCCCCACCCGCCACACCCACGGCACCGGCTGTACCCTCTCGGCAGCCATTGCGGCGCAACTGGCTTGGGGCAAGGATCCCTTGGCGGCGACGCTAGCAGCCAAGGCCTATGTTACCGAAGCCCTGCGGCATCCTCTGGCCATCGGCGCAGGACAAGGGCCGGTGGGGCACTTCTACCCGCTTCTCCAGTCTTAGTCCCCTTCTTCGCAGCCGGCAGCCGCTCAGGCTGCCGGGGGAGGTTGAACGGCCCCGCTGGCTAGAGCAGTTCCCGCACGTCCACCACTTTGCCGCTCACGGCCGCCGCCGCCACCATGGCCGGGCTCATGAGCAGGGTGCGCCCACTGGGGGATCCCTGGCGACCCTTAAAGTTGCGGTTGGAAGAAGAGGCGCTAATCTGCCGGCCTACGAGGCGGTCTGGGTTCATGGCCAAACACATGGAGCAGCCGGGATCCCGCCACTCAAACCCTGCCGCCTCAAAGATCTCGCGCAGGCCCTCGCGTTCCGCCTCCTGCTTGACCCGCTCCGAGCCGGGCACGACAAACGCCTTCACTCCAGGCGCTACTCGCCGTCCTTTGGCAATCTTGGCCGCCTCCCGCAAATCGCTCAAGCGGCCGTTGGTGCAACTGCCAATGAAGCAGACATCCACTGGCGTGCCCACGATGGGATCCCCCGGCCGCAAGCCCATGTAGGCATAGGCTTCCTTGGCCAGCTCCCGCTCGCTTTCCGGCAGCTCTTCCGGTGCCGGGATCCGCTCGTCCACCCCAATGCTCTGACCAGGGGTGATTCCCCAGGTTACGGTGGGGGCGATCTCTGCGGCCTGAAACACCACCACGTCGTCGTAGACGGCGTCGGGGCCGCTGGCCAGGCTTTGCCACCAGGCCACTGCCTCCTCCCAGTCGGATCCCTGAGGAGCAAACTCCCGTCCCTTTAGATACTCAAAGGTTACCGCGTCGGGATTGACGTAGCCGCAGCGGGCTCCTCCTTCGATGGACATGTTGCAGAGGGTCATGCGTTCTTCCATGCTCATCGCCTCGACAGTGCTGCCGCCGTACTCGTAGGCGTAGCCCACCCCGCCTTTGACCCCCAGCTTGCGGATGATGTGGAGGATCACATCCTTGGCGTAAACCCCCGGCCCCAACCTGCCGTGCACCTCGATGCGGCGCACTTTGAGCTTGGACAAGGCCAGAGTTTGGGTGGCCAGCACGTCCCGCACCTGGCTGGTGCCGATGCCGAAGGCAATGGCCCCAAAGGCCCCATGGGTAGACGTGTGGCTATCGCCGCAGGCAATGGTCATCCCCGGCTGCGTCAGCCCCTGCTCCGGCGCAATCACATGCACGATCCCCTGCTGGCCGGAGCCGCTGTTGTAGAAGCGGATGCCATATTGGCGACAGTTGCGCTCCAGCTCCTGGATCATCTCCTCTGCCAAGGGATCCGCAAAAGGTCGCGCCCGGTTGTCGGTGGGGATAATGTGATCTACCGTAGCCACCGTCCGCTCCGGAAAGAGAACCGGCAGATGGCGCTCCCGCAGCATGGCAAAAGCCTGGGGGCTGGTGACCTCGTGGATGAGGTGCAGGCCGATGAACAACTGCGTCTGCCCCGAGGGCAAAACCCGCACCGTATGGGCGTCCCAGACTTTGTCGAACAACGTCCTCTCGCTCATCTTCCTCTCCGGCCTGCGGCCAAGCCAGTTTTGAGCTGCTTTCCGTAGAGCTTCAATGTCCTACTTGTTACCAAAGCTTGTCAAGTCAGAGGTCGGGGCGGGCAAAGCACCTTTCCCAAGGCCGGGCTAGCCCAGTTGAGCTGACCGGCCCTAGGGGAGACGGAGGGCCTGGGGATCCGGCTCCAGCAGAATACCGGTGGGAGCAAACTGGGTTACCCAGAAATCCACCTCTGGAAAGTGGTGGCACAGACTGTCACGGGCTTGGGCGGCCCTCTCCAGGCTGGCCATGATCCCAAACACCGTCGGCCCTGAGCCCGACATCAGGGATCCCAGCGCTCCTGCCTCGAGCAAGGCCTGGCGCAATTTTCCCACGATAGCGTGCTCGGCCAAAACTGGTTGCTCCAGATCGTTGCGCAAACTGCGGGCCAAGCCCAGCAGATCCCGACGCTCCAGAGCAGCCAGCACCTGAGGCAAGGTGGGCCGGGAGGGCGCGCCAGAAGGCGAGGCAGCGGCGTGGCGAGCCCGAAAGGCCTGATAGGCCCAGGCGGTGGAAACCCCTAGATGCCGGGGCTTGGCCAACAGCAGCGGGATCCCTTCCCAGTCGGCCAGCGGCTGTAAAACTTCTCCCCGTCCCGTAGCCAACTGCGTCCCCCCCTGCACACAAAAGGGAATATCGGATCCCAAACGGGCCGCCAAGCTCTGCAGTTCTCCTACCGTCAGGCCCAGGCCCCAAAGCTGGTTCAGACCCACCAAAACTGCCGCCGCATCCGCTGAGCCGCCCGCCAAGCCCGCTGCTACTGGGATCTGTTTTTCCAGCTGGATCTCCACTCCCAGCTCAGCCCGACATTCCCTTTGCAGCAGCTCAGCCGCGCGGTAGGCCAGGTTGCGGGCATCTGCCGGCACTTCCGGGTGATCGCAAATCAAGAGGATCCCGTGGGGACGGCGCTGGAGATGCACGCGATCCGCCAAAGTGATGCTCTGTAGGATCATGGCCACCTCGGAATAGCCATCGGGGCGGGAGCCGAGGATTTCTAGGTAGAGATTGATCTTGGCGCGGGCAATCAGGGTACAGGCTTGCATGGGGAAAGGAGCGAGGTTGACAGCAACTCCCCTCAGCCTGTCCAAACCAAGGGGAAACCAGACCTTGCTGGGGAGGCCTTCCAGCCTGATTCTAAGGCAAGGGATCCCTGGGCGGAGGAAACAGCATGGGATTGGCTATGGCCATCGGGCCGGCCACCGTTTGCTGCAAAAGCGCCCGCAAAGCGGGATCCGCTGCCCAGCCCAAGGGCGAAGCTGGAGGCGAGCCCAGGGCACCCCGGAACGGAAGCTAGGTTTACTTCACCAAAACCCGAGACCGCTGCCGTCCTGGTTGCAGAAGGGATCCCAGAGCCGATCCAGAACTGATAGAGCATGACTCTAGTCAATGATATGCTGGACTATACTGAAAATAATGTACAATATGTTCAGTATGGCTGCTTGGTATGGCTAGGTATGTAAAACCGAGAGAAGCGGCGGATTATTTTGGGGTGTGTCTCCACACCTTGAGGCGATGGGAACAGAAAGGCTGGATCAAAGCAATACGTACTCCATCTGGTAGGGCAAGAAGGTATGACCTCGACAGCTACAGCCTGTTAAGGGCTCAAGGGGTACAATAGCAGCACTTAGCAAACCA
>NZ_JANSHO010000073.1:0-55504 GCF_047502635.1 Synechococcus sp. RC10B2 | reverse complement strand
TGCTGGGCAAAGTTCTGCTTTGTTCAGCGTTGCATAAGTCTTTCGGAGCGGCATCTACGACCACCTGATTCAGGGGGACTTGCTGGAGCTGCTGCAGCAGACCTCAGAGCGCTACGACTTGCTCCTGGCGGCAGATGTGTTTATCTATCTGGGGGATCTGGCCCAGGTCTTGCCGGCCTGTGGGCGGGTGCTCAATCCCGGCGGGCTTTTGGCCTTCACCGTCGAGCAGGGATCCGCCCCCGGCTACGAGCTGGGATCCACCACGGGGCGCTCTGCCCACTCCGCCGCCTACGTGCTGCAGCAGGCAGAACGGGCAGGGCTGGATCCCGTCTATCACCAGAACTTTACCCTGCGGCGAGAGGGAGAAACCGACGTGCCCGGAGCCGTGTGGTGTTTACGTCGGCAGCCGTGATCGAAAGCGGCTGGCCCGAAATGGCTGTAGGCCCTCTATCCGCGCCCGGAAAGAATCGAGTAGAGTGGGGGCGCCCGCCTGGATTTGGATTGGGTTTTTATGAATCCGGACACCCCGCCTGCTGCGCCCTCGTCCCGCCGCTTCCCCGTTCGTCCTGTGGCAACGCTGGCCCTCGCCGCCGGCCTCCTGGCGGGGCCTACGCCCTTCTGCAGCGGCTACGGCTGCAGATGCACCGGGATCTGATCCTCTATCGGTACGCCGCTTTCTCCGGCTATGGAGATGTGACAGCGTTCGATCCCGGCCCAAGCGACCGCTGGTTTCCGCTCACCTACCCCGTATTGGCTCGCTGGGGAGGATCCGCCGACCCAAGCCGCCGCAGCTACGCCTTTGACACGCCGCTGCCCGACTACGTGGATCCCGGCGACCCTGGAGATCGCTACTTTCTGGAAGCCAAAGCCTTGCGGGACGGCTATGCCCGCCAGGCAATCTACGCCGGCAATGAGCTGCTGGCCCGCTTCCCGCAGAGCCGCTATGCCGGGGATGTGCTCATGAGTCTGGACGGCCTGACGGGAGAGGCTGCCTTCCTAGGGCGGCTGCTGGCGCAATTTCCCGACAGCGATCGCGCTCTGGAGGCAGCGCTGGGGCTGGGGCCTGTTGACCACTGAGTCTTCACCGTACTGCAGCTTCATGGCCTCTTCACAGAGCCTGCATGGAAGGCCAACAGCGGCATCCTCTGACGGGAGCTGTCTTGCGGGATCCGGGGATAAGGCTTTATCTCCCTTTTATCTCGCCGGATCTGGGTTAGCCTTGGGTTGAGTGTCCTTGGGCCCTGATGGATCCCGCGACCTTTTTGGAGCGCTACGGGTTTGAGCTAGAGGGGCAAGCCAGTCAGGCCTGGGTGGAGCGCTGGAGCAAACAGTTCCCAGCCTCTTGGATCCCGGCGGCCCTGCTGGAAGCCCTCTACCAGGGTCGCTACAAGGCCACCTCTGTGGAACAGATCCTCCGCCTCTGGCAGCGCCGTGGCGCTCCTCACCTCACCTTTCCCCCCGAAATCAGCCAATCCCTGTGGCGGGAACAACAGGAGCTGATCCGGTCTTTGGTCTCGACTGCCGCCAGCTCTTTTGCCCGCCCTCCCTCACCGCTCCCAGCCCCGCTCAGGAGAGGATCCCTCTTCTCCGGAGAATCGGCCATTTCTCTCGACTTGTTGTTGGATGAGCTGCAGGATCTCCCGCCCAAGCTGCGCCACCTGCTCGTTCATGTTCATCCTGCCCCGCCGACCTCCTCGGCGGCTCGCGCTGGTGGGACGGAGCTTTTGGTAACTTTGGAGCTGCAGCTTGCCGACCCTGTGGATCCTGACCAGCCATCCCAAGGGCAGCCTGGGTGAGTTTGCGATTTTGCCTCAGGGATCCTTGCCATCACAAACTCCGGCCTGCTCCCACCCCAGCAGAGCTTGGCGGGATGGGGGATAGGAGTGTCAGGTCTAGTCAAGACTGGCGTTGAAGGTCAAGCTCCCGCCATAGCCTATCAGGGCTGAGCGGGAGTTCTCGACGCCAGGCTCCACGGCGGCAGTGAACTGGCTGTGCACAGCCTATCCTGCCGGAGCTATCCCACTTGTCGAGCAACTGCACCAGGGCAGGCATTGAGCCCAGCCTGTCCCCCTTGATCCCCCTAGCCTAGGATGGCGGTCGCCCCGGCGAAAGCTTCCTCCCGCAGCAGGGCAGCCTTATCCGTGCGCTCCCAGGGCAGATCCAGATGGGTTTGCCCGAAGTGCCCGTAGACCGCCACGTTTTGATAGAAGCGCCCTCCCCTTTGGCGGGGCAACTCTCGCAGTTGGAACTGCGCCAGAATGGCCGCCGGCCTCAGGTCGAAGTGGCGCTGCACCAGCCGCAGCAGAGCTTCATCGGGGATGCGGCCGGTGCCAAAAGTTTCCACCAAAAGGTTGATGGGACGAGCCACCCCAATGGCGTAGCTGACCTGCACCTCGCATTTTTGCGCCAGGCCGGCGGCCACGATGTTCTTGGCCACATAGCGGGCGGCATAGGCGGCGCTGCGATCCACCTTGGTGGGATCCTTGCCGGAGAAGGCCCCGCCCCCGTGGCGGGAATAGCCGCCGTAGGTATCGACGATGATCTTGCGTCCGGTCAGGCCGGCATCCCCCTGGGGTCCGCCGATGACGAACTTGCCGGTGGGATTGGTGAGGAAGCGGGTGTTGCCATCGGGTTTGATGGGCAGCTCGGCAAACACCGGCTGCACCACCGCCTCCCAGAGATCGGCGCGGATCCGCTCCTGCACCGCTGCCTCTTCTGTAATGGCACCGATGGTCGGCGTGTGCTGGGTAGAGATCAGCAGGGTGTGAATGCCCACCGGCCGCCCCTCCTCATAGGCCACAGTCACCTGCGTTTTGCCATCCGGACGCAGGTAGGGCAGGGTGCCGTTTTTGCGAACCGCGGCCAACTGGCGGCTGAGGCGGTGGGCCAAGCTGATGGGCAGTGGCATCAACTCGGGGGTTTCGTCGCAGGCGAAGCCAAACATCAAGCCCTGATCCCCGGCCCCGATCAAGTCGAATTCATCTTCCTGAGATGTGCGACTTTCCAGAGCCAAGTTCACCCCCTGGGCGATGTCGGGGGATTGTTCATCGAAAGCCACCAACACCGCGCAGCTTTCTGCAGAGAAGCCGTTCTTGGCGTCGGTATAGCCAATTTCGGCCACCTTGTCCCGCACCAGTCGGGCGAAGTTGACATGCGCCTGCGAGGTGATCTCCCCGGTCAGGATCACCATGCCTGTATTCACCACCACCTCTGCCGCCACTCGACTTAAGGGATCCGCCGTCAAGAGGGCATCCACGATGGCGTCAGAGATCTGGTCGCAAATTTTGTCGGGGTGCCCTTCTGTCACCGACTCTGAGGAAAACAAAAACGACTTGGACAACGAACCTCTCCTTAAGACGAAACAGATACAACCAAGAACTGCCCAGAAAGCAGAGCCTGCTGCTGCCGTTCATCATCCGCCGGCCTGAGCAGGGATCCCTTCCACCTCAGCCGAGCAGAAGAACAGACCTAGGCCGTGGCCGACGCAGGAGCAAGAGCGCCGTATCGCACCGAGGACTTTGCCGCCGAAGCAATAGAGCCTCGCTCCGCTGCTGCAACCAGAGCTATTGGGAAGCGCTAAAGGGCGAAGTCGTCAGAAAAGTCCCCCTGGCAAGAGGACTGTCCTCTAGAGAAAGCTTTATTCCTTTATCTTTCGGTTACTGACTAACCGCAGGAGTTGGCACCGTAGCGGAGGCTTCCGCCGGTTGCCGCAGCTTCGTTGGGCCTGATCCCTCAGTCTGCTCTGGATAAAGAACGGAACTTGTCCTTATCGTACCCCTAACCTCGACGCATTTGTCAAAAAAATGGTTGCTGAGTGAGCCTCAGTCCAACAGCTTCTGCCACCAGTCGGTGGACTGGGCGGCCCTGAGAAAAAAGACGCTGGCCAAGCCCAAGGGAAAGAGGACGCCGAGAAAACCGACCGTCCCCAGCGCCCAAGCTAGGCGATGCAGGTGTCTTTTGCTGGCAGCGCCCGCGGCTGTTTCTGCCAAGACGGCCAACATCGATCCCAAAGCCGCCAACAGGGATCCACCCAGCCCAGCCAGATAGGCGGGCCCCAGCCACGGCTGCAACTGGGCAGCAGAGGCAATTTCCAGGCGTGGCAAGACTTGAAAACACCCTATCGCCAGCACGGCCCAGATGAAAGAGTACATCAGCAGGCTATCTCGAAAAGCGGCAGCCGGCTCTTTCATGATCCCAGCCCAATTGGGGATGAGTATGCAGCAAAACCCAACTTCTGGCTTGACAGGGATCCTAACCCATCTGCCCCAACTCTCCTGAAACCTGAAAACCTGAAAGCCAGATTAGGATGAAGAGCAGTCTGCTGAGCGAAAACTTCGGCCTGCCAGACCCCTCCTGCGGCTTCCCAACCCTCCATAGCCATGCCCCCCTCTCCCCTGCCGGAAACGCCCGGATCCCTGCCCACCTCGGCCCCCGAGCCGGAAGCC
Source organism: Synechococcus sp. RC10B2 (assembly GCF_047502635.1). Classification (NCBI taxonomy): domain Bacteria; kingdom Bacillati; phylum Cyanobacteriota; class Cyanophyceae; order Synechococcales; family Synechococcaceae; genus Synechococcus; species Synechococcus sp. RC10B2. The sequence goes on along the minus strand of NZ_JANSHO010000073.1, from coordinate 51,059 downwards.
GAACAAAACCGGCGACACCGCCAAAGGATGCAACGCCGCCAGCAGATCCAGCGGCAGCGCCTGGCGAGCATGCGCGACGACAAGGGCTTGGTGATCATCTATACGGGGCAGGGCAAGGGCAAGAGCACAGCGGCCTTCGGCACCCTCTTCCGTGCCCTCGGCCAAGGGTTATCGGTGGGGGTGGTGCAATTTATCAAGGGGGCCTGGGATCCGGGCGAAGCCAAATTGTTGCGCAAGTTGGCCGCCCATCCCGAGCTGGAGCTGGGGAAAATTGCCTTTTACGCCATGGGGGAGGGCTTTACCTGGGAAACTCAGGATCGGGAGCGGGATATCGCCCACGCGCAGGCGGCCTGGGAAAAGGGGCGGGAGCTGTTCAGCAGCGGCGAGTACCACCTGGTGCTCCTCGATGAGATCAATGTTGCCCTCAAGCTGGGGTATCTCTCCCTGGAGCAGGTGTTGGCCGGCCTGGCCGAGAAACCGGAGCGAGTGCACGTGATCCTAACTGGGCGGGGCGCGCCGGCAGGCCTGATCGAGCGGGCCGACTTGGTTACCGAGATGACCTTGATCAAGCATCCCTTTCGCGACCAAGGGATCAAAGCGCAAATCGGCATCGAGTTCTAGTCCTTGGGTGGGGCAAGATGGCCATTCTGCTGGCGGCAGCCACAAGCGGCAGCGGCAAGACCACCGTCACGTTGGCTCTGTTGGCCGCCCTGCGGCGGCGGGGCCTGCGCATCCAGCCCTTCAAGGTGGGGCCTGACTACATCGATCCCCTGTTCCACACGGCGGTGAGCGGGATCCCCTGTCGTAACTTGGATCCCTTTTTAACCGATGAGAACTTTGTGCAGCGCTGCTTTCGCCACCACTGCCAGGGCAAAGATGGGGCAATTGTAGAGGGGGTGATGGGCCTCTTCGATGGGCGGGCGCCCGCATCCCCGCCAGATCCCACGAGCAGAACGGAGCCCTTTTTTGCCAGCAGCGCCCATGTGGCCCGCCTGCTGGGGATCCCCGTGGTGCTGGTCATCGACGGCAGCGGCATGGGAATGACAGTGGCCGCTTTGCTCTACGGCCTGAGCCGCTTCGATCCCGGCCTGGCCATCGCCGGCGTCATTTTCAACCAGGTGGCCTCGGAGCGGCACGGCCAGATTTTACAGCAAGCGGCGGCAGCGGTAGGGATCCCGGTTTTGGGCCAATTGCCCCGCCGTGAGGATCTGCGCCTGCCCAGCCGCCACCTGGGGCTGGTGCCCGTCTCAGAGCTGGATCACTTCCCCCACTGGCAGGAGGCCTGGGCCGACCTGGCCGAGCAGCACCTGAATTGGGACAAGCTGCTGCCGCTGATTCGAACGCTTCCCCCGGCAGCAGGAGAGCTATGGCCAGGGATCCCCTCTCTCGCGGAAAGGACTCCGTCCCGCCACCGTGAACGGGTTCGGGTAGGGGTGGCCCAAGACGCCGCCTTTAACTTCTACTACGCCGACAACTTGGACTTGCTGCGGGCCTGTGGCGCCGAGCTGCTGGCGTACTCTCCCCTGCAGGTGGGGCTGTGGCCGCCGGATCCCTGCGACGGCCTGCTCTTGGGGGGCGGGTTCCCAGAACTGTTTGCCGCCACCCTCTCTGAGAAAATAGCCCGACAGCCACCGCCGCCCGCCCACCCACCCCTGTATGCCGAATGCGGCGGACTGATGGTGCTGGGACGATCTCTCACCGATTTGCAGGGAAAGACCTACCCCATGGCCGGGCTGCTGCCCATCACGGTGGACATGGGCAGCCGGCTGTGTCTGGGCTACCGCGAGGCCACTGTTTTGCGCCCCACCCTGCTGGTCGAGGCCGGGGATCGCCTACGCGGGCACGAATTTCACCGCTCCCGCAGCACCCCCACCTCCCCCAGCCCAATCTACAGCTGGGGATCCCCGCCCCACCGGGAAGGCTGGGCCGGCCAGCGCCTGCACGCCTCCTATCTGCACCTTCACTGGGGATCCCGTCCCGATCTGGCAGTGCGGCTACTCCAGAATTTCTTAAGAATTGCTCAAGGCGCTCCTGATCCCGCTTAAAATAAAGCAGCGATGCAGCCCCAGTCTCCCGTTGCTGCGTCCGCCTTAGCCGCTTTCCGGCAATTGTCTAAAAAAGCTGCCGCCCTGCTCTGGAAGCAGATTCAAAGCAGATCAGTGAAAAGATCGCCATTCAGGGTTCAAAATCCGCTCCGATAGCAGGCTTCAGCGATCCCCAACTGCTTTGAGACTCTTTGAGCAATCAGTCTCCCTTCTTCCCAATCCCCAGGCCACAGCATCGAGTGTTTCCCTCTAGTTATCCGTGATATTCCTCAGCCTTTTCCCACCACAATTCCTCGGGAACCTACCCTACCTCCATCCGTCTGTAAGACCTAGCCCACTTGACCTCGCAAACGGGTCAACCCTTTCTAGACGTGCCACAATCGTCCTGGCCAAAGGGTGGGCAAAATCTTCACCGATAAAGCACTTCGGGATCAAGGCCCAAGCCCCGCCAAAGGAAAACTGACCGGTTCTCGGCAGGGATCGGATCCCAGCGGGCAAGAGTTTTGAATTAGGGTAAACTTTAATGTCTGTTCTGAGAGGAGTGTTAAATTAAATACAACATCCTCCTGCCTTAGACTTTGCCTAGCATGCTATTTGGCCTTCAGTAGTCTTGCTTAGTCTCTGGAGAGATGCTAAACGGATCCCTTTCTTGAGGATTTGTCGATCGTTATGCTAGATATGACTCTAAGTGACTAGGCATAAATTACTAGAACGCGCCCCGATGGGCCAACTCGCTATGGGAGGAGTGTGATGTTCGCACGGTTGGCGGAACAATACCGCAGCTACGTTCAAGACCTGGTGATGAGTTTGCAGGCTCTGGCCATTGTTTTGGAGAAGCGGGGCTACCCGGCTTCTTGCTACACCTGCGGCACCTCATTTGAGAGCGCCTCCTTCATGGTCAGCTTACGGGAGGGGCACTTGATTCGCTTTTTGGTTTCCGAATGCTCCATCAGTTGGACGGAGATGCGGGATGACCGGGAGCTAATGAAGTTAGAAGGGGCAGAAGCCATTCGCCAACTCCAGGATCTGGCAGAGCTGATCAAAGACGATCTGGTTGCTGCTGCCGCGCCGGCAGAAGCTCTAGCTGCCAGCAGTTGATTCCCATGCAGTTGGATGAGAAGCCTAGCCTACGGCCCTTTGGGCCTAGCCGAAGCTAAGCTAGACTCAAGGCGCCTCCCGAGCACCTTCCCCCTCCAACACTTGTCACCGGCCTTCATACCCCCAAGGGGATTCGAACCCCTGTCGCATCCGTGAAAGGGATGTGTCCTAGGCCTCTAGACGATGGGGGCATCCCAGAAATGACGCGATCCTGATTGTAAAGAGAGAGGTGTAATTTTGTCAACTTAAACTTATGTCCTCTCCTAGTCGGCGTCTCCCGAGTCCCGTTCTGCCAAGTTCAGGATCAAAATCCCCAGCAGAGCCAGGCCCAGCAAGCCGGCAATCACGAGGGGTTCATCCGGGATCACATCCATGCTAGGCCTCAAGCTGTCAACTTTACAGGCTGCTGGCTCCGAGCAACGCAGCACAGCCTCAGGGCGGCAAACCGTCCTAGGCGGAGCAGCCGTCCAGTGGCTTACACTACACTAAAAAGTAACAACCCATCGCTTGGACTGGCATGATTCCCACCGTTATTGAGCAATCTGCACGCGGCGAGCGCGCCTTTGATATCTACTCGCGTCTATTGCGGGATCGGATCATCTTCTTGGGCACCCAGGTGGACGACGACATTGCCAACCTGATCGTGGCCCAGATGCTCTACCTGGAATCTGAAGACCCCGAGAAAGATATTTACCTCTACATCAACTCTCCCGGCGGCTCCGTCTATGCCGGTATGGCCATCTACGACACCATGCAGCACATTCAGCCGGATGTCTCCACCATCTGCATTGGCTTGGCCGCCAGCATGGGAGCCTTTTTGCTGGCAGGAGGTGCCAAAGGCAAACGCATTGCCCTTCCCCACGCCCGCATCATGATTCACCAACCCCTCGGTGGAGCCCAGGGGCCAGCCACCGATATCGAGATTCAGGCTAAAGAGATCCTCTTTATCAAAAACAGTCTCAACAGCCTGCTGGCCTACCACACTGGCCAGCCCCTGGAGCGCATCGAGCGCGATACCGACCGCGACAACTTTATGACTCCAGAGCAGGCCAAAGAATACGGCCTCATCGACCAGGTGATCACCAGGAGACCCCAACCATCCTTGGCCGCCGTTTCTTAGCCCCTCTGGCCGCTGCAGACAAACCCACCCAGCTCCCTTCTCAAGGGAGCTTTTGCCTTTTCCAGGGATCCCACCCAGGGATATTAAGAAAGCCAAAGAAATCTATATTTTCGGCGCCAACCAAGGGGGCTTACTTTAATCAAACTAATCGAACTCATAAAGAAAGTAACGATCAGCCTGTCTTTGCGGATGATAGCTTAGGATTAAACCAATGTAGGCTTGTGTTTGTCAAAGTTCTAGCCTAGACAGTGTATAGAAATCTCGCCACTGGATTTCCAAAATCCAGGCGGTTGAGGCTAGCGATTGGCAGCGCTTGAAAAGGAGGGTTTAGGACTTTACATCCGCTTGGATGAAGACTGTCTCGAAGCCCAAGTAGGGCCTCACAGTTGTGAGGCGAGTTCATTCACGAAAACTCGGTGGTCTGTGGTTTTGGCCCTGAGTTTTGCCTCTTGATTGCATCCGTGAATGGCATTTTCTGGTTTTGTGATTCGTTTAGAGGGAGATCAACGTGGCCTACTCAGCAACCCAAACCAAAAAGGGCTATCAAGCCGGCGTAAAGGATTACCGACTCACGTATTACACGCCCGATTACACGCCCAAGGATACCGACGTCTTGGCCTGTTTCCGGGTTACTCCTCAGCCGGGCGTTCCCCCCGAAGAGGCCGGGGCGGCTGTGGCGGCTGAATCTTCGACCGGCACCTGGACAACCGTGTGGACGGATCTGCTCACCGACTTGGATCGGTACAAGGGCCGCTGCTACGACATCGAGCCGGTCCCGGGCGAAGAGAATCAATACTTCTGCTTCGTCGCCTACCCGCTGGATCTGTTCGAGGAAGGCTCGGTCACCAACATGCTCACCTCGATTGTAGGCAACGTCTTTGGCTTCAAAGCCTTGAAAGCGTTGCGGCTGGAGGATGTGCGGATCCCGGTGGCCTACCTGAAGACCTTCCAGGGCCCTCCCCACGGCATTCAGGTGGAGCGGGACAAGTTGAACAAGTACGGCCGTCCGCTGCTGGGCTGCACCATCAAGCCCAAGCTGGGCCTTTCCGCCAAAAACTACGGACGGGCCGTGTACGAGGCGCTGCGGGGCGGGTTGGACTTCACCAAAGACGACGAAAACATCAACTCCCAGCCCTTCCAGCGCTGGCGGGATCGCTACCTCTTTGTGATGGAGGCTGTCCACAAGGCGCAGGCAGAGACTGGCGAGATCAAGGGGCACTACCTGAACGTGACGGCGCCCACCTGTGAGGAGATGTTCAAGCGGGCGGAGTTTGCCAAGGAGATCGGTGCCCCCATCATCATGCACGATTACCTGACTGCCGGATTTACCGCCAACACCAGCTTGGCCAAGTGGTGCCGCGACAACGGCATCCTGCTGCACATTCACCGCGCCATGCATGCCGTGATTGACCGCCAGAAAAACCACGGCATCCACTTCCGGGTGCTGGCCAAGTGCTTGCGCATGTCCGGCGGCGACCACCTGCATGCCGGTACGGTGGTGGGCAAGTTGGAGGGCGACCGCGCCATCACCATGGGCTTTGTGGATCTCATGCGGGAAAACTACGTGGAGGCCGACCGCTCCCGCGGCATTTTCTTCACCCAAGATTGGGCCTCCATGCCTGGGGTGATGCCGGTGGCCTCCGGTGGCATTCACGTCTGGCACATGCCGGCGCTGGTGGAGATCTTCGGCGACGACGCGGTGCTGCAGTTTGGTGGCGGAACCCTGGGACACCCCTGGGGGAACGCGCCAGGCGCCACTGCCAACCGGGTGGCCCTAGAAGCCTGTATCCAGGCCCGCAATGAGGGTCGGGATCTGGCCCGTGAGGGCAACGAGATCATCCGCGAAGCGGCCAAGTGGTCGCCGGAACTGGCGGCTGCCTGCGAGCTGTGGAAGGAGATCAAGTTCGAGTTCAAGCCCGTCGATACGCTCTAGAGATCTGCCGGGGGCAAGGGATCCCCAGAGTTCTCTTGCCCCGCTGCTTCGGCTTACCCCTGGACTGGCCATGGATCTGAAACAGATCGCCAAAGATACGGCCAAAACCTTGATCAGCTACCTGACCTATCAGGCAATGCGCACGGTGCTGGCCCAACTGAGCGAGACGGATCCTCCCAGGGCCCTGTGGCTGCAGCAGTTCTCGGCTCGGCAAAACCTTCAGGAGGGGGAAACCTACCTGCGGGCTTTGCTGGCAGAGCGTCCTGACCTGGCCTATCGCATCATGACCGTTCGCGAGCACATTGCGGCGGAGGTGGTGGACTACTTGCCGGAGATGGCCAAGACCGGCATCCAGCAAGCCAACATGGAACACCGCCGTAGCCACCTGGAACGGCTTACCTCAGCAGCGGGATCCCCGCTGGCCACGCACCCGGAAGCGGGATCCCCTCTTCAGAACCCTACACCTGAAACGGAGTAACTTCAGTCATGCAAACCTTGCCGAAAGAGCGCCGCTACGAAACTTTTTCCTACTTGCCTCCGATGACGGATCTGCAGATCCTCAAGCAGGTGCAGTACATCTTGGATCAAGGCTACATTCCTGCCATCGAATTCAACGAGTCTTCGCAGCCCACCGACCACTACTGGACGCTGTGGAAATTGCCCCTGTTCAGCGCCACTTCTCCCCAGGAGGTGCTGACCGAGGTACAGGCCTGCCGCAGCGCCTACCCCAATTGCTTCATCCGTGTGGTGGGTTTCGACAACATTAAGCAGTGCCAGGTACTCAGCTTCTTGGTTTACAAGCCCAGCGGCCTGCGCTAGGAGAGGTCCAGAGCAATCGGTCTAGTTCCCAGCCAATCGGCGCAGAGGGAGAGCTTCTCCCTCTTTATTTATTTCTTGCTTTGCATAGCCATTCCCAATGGCAACGGCGCCATTCTCAATCTCAAAAATACAGTCATTTCAAACAGCAACGAAACGGTTCTTTGCCTCGTTATTGCTACGCAACGCTCTAACTCCCCTCTCCCAGAGGGAGAAGGGCTGGGGGTGAGGGCAGCGGCGCGGAGCGCTTGGGCATCTTTTTAGGATCCGATCCCCAAAAGCGCCCCCAGACCCACTGCTAAAAGAGCTGCTAGGGTCGTTTGAATGCCGTTCACCACTTCATTGCTCATCCAAGCCAAGCGAGGCTGCAACACCACCCCCATCCAGCTTTCTGCCAAAGTGGCCAGGATCCCGGCCAGCCAGCAGATTCCCAACCATAGGAGATTCCCTCCCACCCATTCTCCGCCAATGCCCCAGGCCAAGGCGGCCATCCCTCCTGCTGCCGCCACCCCCGCCAGGGATCCCTCCAGGCTGACGGCTCCCTCAGTGCCTGCTGGCACCGGCTGCAAGGTGGTGATCAAAAAGGTCTGACGTCCGTAGGCTTTTCCCACCTCGCTGCTGACGGTATCGGCCAACTTGGCGGCGAAGCTGGCGCTATACCCCAACCACCAGAGGGGATGGGCAAAAAGCGCATATCCCACCGCACAGGCAGCTCCCGTCAGGGCAGATCCCCAGACATTTTCCGGCCCTCGCGCCCCCTCTCGCTTTTCGGCGATCCCCTGGGCCTGCTTGCGGCGGATCCCCAGCTTGGTTACGGCGGTGCCGACTAAAAAATAGGCGGCTACGACCAGGTAACCCCGCCCTCCCAGGCCCCCCCACACCAACAGGCCCAGCAGGCCCGCGTGGAGAACCCCAGCTCGCGTCAGCGCCTTCTGGGGGCTCAGCAGGGCCAGCGCCACCAAGGCCAGATTGAGCCAGAGCGCCACCCCCCACTGACTCAGCAGCCACGCCTGACCCATGGGTGCCCTCCACCACCGGCAAGGGCGGCTAGGAACTGGCCACAACAACGGAGAGGGAGGGATTCGAACCCTCGACGGAGCTTTTGGGCCCCGTAACTTCTTAGCAGGAAGCCGCTTTCGACCACTCAGCCACCTCTCCAGAGCGGCAGAGACCTCAGCAAGCTGGGATCCAGCCGCCGGTTCACCTATTGTAGAAGATGGGATCCCACCCGGCAACTGTTCTCGAGCGGGATCCCTGCTGCAGCTCAGTTCACCACCTGCACATAGATATCGAAGCTGCCGCTGTTGTCGCCGTAGCTGCCCTTGGCGTCATTGACGTTGAAGGCGATATCCAAGTTGGGATCCAGATCCACCTCTTGCGGCTGCTCCGGCGAGGATTCCCAGACCTGCCGGGCCACCAACCGGGCGTTGGGCTGGAACAGCACCAGGCCGTAGCGGCAAAGACCGGGGTAGCGCCACTCCGAAGGCGTGGGGATCCCTTTGCCGAGAGGAGAGCGGATGCTGGTGGAGAAAGAAAAGCCATAGCGCCAAGCCACATTTTTCACAAAAAAGCGAATGCGGCTGGCCCGCAGCGGCTGCCCCTGCCAGTGCAGGATGTTGCCCGGTTCTTGGTTGACCCGCAGGCCGTAAAAGGCGATCCAGCCCTGCAAGTTCTCCTCTTGGGGTTGGGTGCCCTCGATCGCTGCGGCTTGGCTCCAGTCTAAGTCGCTGCCATCGCAGGTAATCTCTGGCGGGACTTGCGTCAAATCCATTTGTGGCAGCCCTGACGTAGCGGGTGTAGCCGATTGGGTAAACATCTATCTCTCCTTTTCTTCAAAATGACTCCAGAAGTGAGAAGCTGTAAAGAGCTTACAGGGATCCCAAAAATGAGCCGGGGAAAGGTTTTAAAGACAAACCTATTCCTCTCCCTGCTGCTGGATGGAGAATCTCAGATGAACTGTGACATCGGGGCTGAGAACCTCAGGCTCTTCCTCGATCGGGCAAGAGATTAAGGTCTCAAGCTCTTTGTAATAGGTCAACTTTACTTGATGGATGGCGGCTATTCCCAGAGAAATAGACCTTTGCAATACTTTTTTAGGGAACCATAGGAATCTGTTAATTCCCCAAGACTTGATTGCCAACCAAGGCCGAAACCCAGATCCTTACTCAGCGCAGATCTTCTGGGACCTCGTATTCCAAAACACATTAATTTGTGCAATGCCCCTGTTAAGCACTCTTGCGCTCGTTTGGTCTCTGCAGCAGCTTTCCGCAACCCGGAGCGCTTTGACAACCGTTTTTGATAAGATCACCATTGCAAGTCTCGCGGGGTGCCCGGCGCCCACGGCATGCACGACACTTCTGCCGCCACCGATCTGGAGATCATCTCTTTGTCAAGCCCTCGGCAGGCCATGTCCTTGGCGGGCATTCAGGAGGCCAACCTGAAGTGGATCAGTCGCTCCAGTGGTGCCTCTGTAACGCTGCGCGGACAAGACCTGTACCTGAAAGGCACCCCTCAGCAGCGGCAGCAGGTGCGGCAGTGGCTAGAATTGCTGAAGCCGCTTTGGCAAACTGGACACCCTGTCACGGTGATTGATGCGGAGCAAGCTTTTCGCGCCCTCTCCGGCCAGGAGGCTACGGCCTATCAGCAAGCGCAAGCAGGTGTGTTGGCCCGCACCCGTAAGGGAGAGTTGATCCGGCCCAAGACACCCCGCCAACAGGAGTACGTGCAAGCCATTCGCACCCACGATCTCTGCTTCGGCATCGGGCCGGCAGGCACCGGGAAAACCTATCTGGCTGCCGTTGTGGCCATCACAGCCCTGCAAAACCGCGAGTACGAGCGTTTGATCCTGACGCGACCAGCGGTAGAGGCAGGGGAGAAGCTGGGCTTCTTGCCAGGGGATCTGGTGGAAAAGGTAGATCCCTATCTGCGGCCTCTCTACGATGCCCTGTTCGAGTTTATCGACCCGGCCAAGCTGCCCCAGCTTATGGCCCAGGGAGTCATCGAGGTGGTGCCGCTGGCCTACATGCGGGGGCGTACCCTCAGCAACGCTTTCATCATCTTGGACGAGGCCCAAAACACCACCCCGGAGCAGATGAAGATGGCCCTCACGCGGCTGGGCTTCCGCTCCCGCATGGTGGTTACCGGGGATCTCACCCAAACGGATCTGGGCAAGCATCGCCTGTCGGGCCTGGCGGCTGCAGAGCGCATCCTGGCGGGGGTAGAGGGGGTTGCCTTTTGCTACTTTGACCAGCGGGATGTGGTACGCCACCCCCTGGTGCAGCGGATTGTGGATGCCTACGCCCGCTACGAGAGCCAGCAGTGAGACCGAGGGTAATCTTCTTCGATGCCGTGGGCACGCTGTTTCGGGTGCGGGGCAGCGTCGGCCAGGCCTACAGCCAGGTGGCAGCAGCGTATGGAGTGGCGGTGGATCCGCAGGCGTTGGATCGCGCCTTTGCCCAAGCTTTTGCCAGCGCTCCGCCGCCAGCCTGTGCCGGTCTTCTGGGATCCGCCCTCCAGGAATGGGAGCGGGCCTGGTGGCGCCAGGTGGTGCGCCAGACCTTTGCGGGGGTGGGATCCCTGGCTGCTTTTGGGGAGGAACGGTTTGAGGCGTTTTTTGCCCGCCTTTTCGAGTATTTTGCCACGTCGGATCCCTGGGAGCTCTATCCCGAGACGCTGCCGGTTCTGCAGGTTCTGCAACAGGAAGGGATCCGGCTGGGGGTGATCTCCAATTTCGACAGCCGCCTGCCCAGGGTGCTGCAGGCGCTGGGGCTAGGGGGCTATTTTTCCAGCCTTACTCTCTCTACCCAGGTGGGCTATGCCAAGCCCGATCCCCGCATCTTCCAAGCTGCCCTAGCGGCCCAGGGGATCCCGCCTGCCGCTGCCTGGCACATCGGCGACAGCCGCCGCGAAGACTATCAAGGGGCCAAGGCAGCAGGCCTGAGGGCCCTTTGGCTGGATCGAGAAGGACAAGATCCCTCCTGCCAAGAGCGAATCGAAAACTTGGGGGGATCCCTCTCCCTGCTCAATGCGCTGGAGCGGAATTAAGCAGTAGCGGGGCAAAAACCCCATCGGGCTTGAGCAAGTAGCGCCGCAGGTTCATCTGCCGCTCCAGAAGGCAGGCATGGCCGCTCAAAGGCGAGATCTCCACCTGGGCCTGGGGCAGTCGCTCCGCCAGACGCTGCACCTCCTGCACCGAGGGCAGGAGGCGATCCCGCCCCCCCGCCACCAGCAACGTCGGCAGGGTCATCGACTCCAGGGGCAGCTCCTCCACGACAAACGATCCCAGCAAGGCCAGGCGCTGGGCGGCCACCGTGGGCTCAACACTGTGAACGGCCTGGCGCAGCCGCTCCCGATCCGGCGGCTCCATTTGGCTTAGCTCCGCCAAAAATCCCAGCCCCCGCTCCGCCATCTGGTGGTAGAGCGCCGGCGGCAAAAAAGGCAGGAGAACATGACCTGCCCACCACCAGGGCCGGCGCCGCAGCGACGAGGCCGGATTAACCAGAATCAGGCCGCGACAGCGCTCCGGCTGCTGGGCAGCCACAGCCAGGGCTAGGCAAGCTCCGAAGGACTCGCCACACAGGTAGGCTCCCTCGTCCAGCTGGGATCCCACCCAATCGGCCAGGCTCTCCCAGCTCTGCCCTGCTGCGGGGTGGTTTAAGCTCAAAGGGCGGACGTGAAACTCGGCTTGCAGAGCCTGTGCCTGCCGGTAAAACAATTTGCCGGTGCCATCCATACCCGGCAAATAGAGCAGCAAGGGCCGCTTCTGGCGGCTTGGACTAGAGGCAATGGGCTTGCCCTTCAATGTTTCCATCTCCTTGCCAACCCCAAGCGCACCTGTTCGCGAGCGGCTGCCGTCAACTCCTGAATTAGCTGCAGCCGCTCCTGGCGGCAGGTAGAGCGCCCTGCTCCCCCTACCCAAAGAGGGGATCCCACTCGAACCACCACCTGACGGTAGATCACCACCGGATGCCCCCCCGGCCGCTGAAACCTGGGCTCCGTGGGATCAAACCAGCGGAAAAAAGCCATGGGAATATCCATCGCCCGCCACTCTTCCTGCGCCCACACGGCCACCGGCAGGATCGGCAGGGGATCCACGCCAGCAGCCAAGGCCAGATGGGCAAAGCCCGGCTGAAACCAGCCCAGCTCTTGGGGCGAGGTCTCGCGAGTAATCTGCTCCGCCCCTTCCGGGAAGATCCCCACCCCTCCGCCTGCCGCCAGAGTGGCCTGCGCCTGGCGAAAAAAGGCAAGCTGCGGCCCTGATCCCTGCTGGAGGGGGATACAACCCAGGGCCAAGGCAACCTCCCGCAAGAGGGGCACTTGCGATAGGTAGTAGTGGCAGGCAAAACGAATCGGTCGATCCAGCCCAGCAATCAGCACCGGCGCATCCAAAAAGCTGCGATGGTTGCTCACCACCAGCAGGGGGCCCTGGGGAACCCGCTCCTTGCCCTCCACCCACACCTCCGTCTGGAAAAGGCCAAGCAAGACCTGCGCCAGCGCCCTCGCGTCGGGGAACCCGCTTTGCTGCAGGAGTTGATCCAGCATCGCCACCCTGCTCAATAGTCCACCCCGCGCCGCAGATCGGCCCCCTGTTCGGCATAATGCTTGTGGCTCACCATTTCCGAATGGACAGAGGCCAGCTCAAAGTAGGGCAAAGGCGCATGGCAGCGCCCTGTGATGATGATCTCCGTATCGCGTGGCTTGCGCAGCAAAGCCTCAACAATCGGCTCCACATCCAATAGCTCCAGATCCACCGTTGGGTTGAGCTCGTCCAGAATAATGGTCTTGTAAAGCCCAGAGGCGATGGCCGCCCGTGCCAGCTCCCAGCCCCGCTCCGCCTCCACGTAGTCGATTTCCTGCTGCTTGCCCCGCCAAACGATGGCGTCGCGGCCGCAGCGCTGGTGATCTACTAGATCGGGATAGCTCTCTCGCAAAGCCCGAATGGCCGCATCTTCTGTGTAGCCCGTTCCCCCCTTTAGCCACTGCATAATCAGGACGCGGTGGGAGAGATCTTTGCTGATGCCGCGCCCAATGGCCTGCAGAGCCCGGCCCAGAGCGCTGGTGGACTTGCCCTTGCCGTTGCCGGTATAGATCTCGATGCCGCTGAGGAGGGGCTGGCCGTCCTGGGGATCCGCCGCCCGCCGCACGCTGCGCATTTCCGAGTGCAAATCTGCTAGGTCGATAATTTCCTTAGGGGCGCCCCGTCCGGTGATGATGACCTCCATTTCCTCTGGCTTTTGCTTGAGGGTGCTGACGACCTCGTCCACAGGCAGCAGGCCCAGATCCAGCACCGGGTTCAGCTCGTCCAGCACCACCACCGAGTAGAACCCCGACGCCAGCGCCCCCTTGGCCACATCCCAGCCGCGGCGGGCCTCTTGGCGGTCAAACTTAGTGATCTCGTCGGGGCCGAAGAACTCTCCTCGCCCCGTGCGCAGTTGATCGATAAGGTGGGGGAAGCCGCGCTGCAGAGCGGCAATCGCGGCATCCTCGGCATAGGTGCGGCCCGGCCCCTTGAGAAACCGCACCAGCAACACCCGGCTGGGGGCCGAGTTTTCAATCCCCAGCCCAATGGAACGCAGCACAACCCCTAGCGCCGCCTGCGACTTGCCCTTGCCCTCGCCGTCGTAAACATGGATCTGGCCTCGCCGGCGGTCAAATTGTTGCGCGGTTACAATGCCGATTTCTGCCATGCCCCTCCGCATCACGCCGCTGTCCAGAACTCGTGCTTCCCTACCCCCATCTTAGAGTCTAGCCAGAGGTTTTCGGGGAAGCGCGGAGAGGGCCAGAAAAAGCCGGCAAGAGCCGATAAACACCGGGATAAGATGAGCAATGGTTGTCCAGCCCAGTGCTTATCTAGCGAGGGATCCCCCTTGTATCCAACCGTGTTTTCTTCTCGCCCCTTGCCCCCTGCGGTCGATAGCCCCATCGAGCTGGTGGGACGGACGCCGCTCATTCGCCTGCGGCGGGTCACCGCCGACCTGCCGCCGTCGGTGCGAGTGTATGGCAAAGCAGAGTGGTACAACCCCGGCGGCTCGGTCAAGGATCGCCCGGCCCTGAATATGATCCGCGCTGGCGAACGCGAGGGCAAGCTTACGCCTGGCAAGATCATCCTGGATGCCACCAGCGGCAACACCGGCATCGCCTACGCCTGGATCGGGGCAGCTTTGGGGTACAAGGTGAAGCTGGCCCTGCCGGCCAACGCCAGCCCAGAGCGCAAGAAGATCCTCGCCGCCTACGGGGTGGAGGTAGTGCTCACGGATCCGGCCCTCGGCTCCGATGGGGCCATCGAGAAAGCCCGCGCCCTCTATGCCGAAAACCCGGATCTCTACTTCTATCCCGACCAGTACAGCAACCCCGCCAACTGGCAGGCCCACTACGAGACCACGGGGGTAGAAATCTGGGAGCAAACCCAGGGACAGGTCACCCACTTCGTAACCGGGTTAGGCACCAGCGGCACCTGCATGGGGGTGGGGCGGCGCTTGCGGGAGTACCGCTCCGATATCCAGATCATTGCCATGCAGCCGGACTCCCCCTTCCACGGCCTTGAAGGCCTCAAGCACATGGCCACTGCTCTCAAGCCCGAGATTTACGATCCCACCCTGCCCGACCAGCACATCGAGATCTCCACCGAAGCAGCCCAGAAAATGGTCAAGCGTTTGGCCTTGGAGGAAGGCTTGTTGGTGGGCATCTCTGCCGGAGCCAATGTGGTGGCGGCTCTACAGGTGGCCTGTCAGCTCTCCTCCGGCGTGGTGGTGACCATCTTGTGCGACGGGGCCGATAAGTATCTCTCAGAGCGGTTTTGGACAGAAGATTAAACTAGCCCGTACCGCAATGGCCCCTCCTCTTAACAGCCCCGCCCTTTTGCCGCTATGATGGTTAAACCTGGAATGCGGATGTGGCGGAACTGGTATACGCGCACGTTTGAGGGGCGTGTGGCTTTGCCATGCGAGTTCGAGTCTCGCCATCCGCACTGGGCCCTCACCCCCAGCCCCTCTCCCAAGGAGGAGAGGGGAAGCGGGCAGTGGTCAACCAGCCGATTGCACTATTCCCGAACGGCGCCCTGAAGGCGTGTGCCCCAGGTGCGGGCAAAGCTCAGGTCAGTCCCGGTCAGATTGGCATCGCGCAGATCGGCCCCCCGCAAGTCGGCGCCGTACAGGGAGGCAGAAGAGAGATCGGCACCCCGCAAATCAGCACCCCGCAAGTCCGCTCCCTCCAGGTAGGCACCGCTGAGATCGGCGCCACGCAACTGGGCGCGCCGCAGATTGGCTCCCACCAAGTAGGACTGGCTGAGATCGGCGCCAGTGAGGATGGTGCGCTCCAGGTTGGCCTCGATCAGGTCGGCACCCTGGAGGTTAGCCTCTGCCAGATCCAGGTTGCTCAGCTCAAGGGATCCCAGCCGGCAATTGGGACAGGTTCTGGAGGCCAGCAGGTAGCGCAGGAAGCAGGCGTTGGGGGTTGTGGCGGCGGCATTGGAAGCGACGGCTGTCGTGGCCAGCAGGGCCAAAATGGCGGAAGCTTTGAGATGAAAGTTCATGGTAACCGAGCCTCACAAAAAGTTGACTGAGACAATCCGGCAGAGCGGGGTTGTTTTGCGTTGGTCACATGATAGTGGCATCTGCCGGCTTCGGCCACTGCACAGATCTGCCTGGTTTTGTGGATCGACAGACGCTCCCAAGGTGTGATGACGTTGTGGCCTTATCGCCCCAGAGCTTGTGGGCTATCGCCGGGCGGGGGAGGATCTTTCAGCAGCGGATCCACCCAATGCCAAGACAGTTGCCCCAGTCCCAGCAAAACCGAAAGTATCGCCGAGGCAGCCAAGACGCAATCCTAGCGGGTTGCCAGCCGAGAAGGATGGCTCGGCTGGCGTTTCCTCCGGCCGGGCCGGGCAACGGGCAAGCTTTCCCAGGGGGGGAGAGGGCGACAACGCAGGAAGCAACCGCAGCGGCGACAGCGACGATCGGAGTCGAGGTTGAGCCAATGGCAAGCTGGACAGCGGAGCATGGGAAAGGCCAGGGATCCCATCCGGGGGCAGCGCGAGCAGTTGCGGCATCCGGCAACCGTATCTGAAGATCTTCCCAATTCCCATGCAGGTGGTCAATTCTGCTCGTCCCCCTCTAGATCAGGGGTCGAGTTCGGGGCAGCCTTGGGAGAGAAGCCTCTGTGGAACTAGCCCTCCAGAATCAGTCAGCATCGAACAGCAACCCTGTGCCGATCCTATGCAGATTCGACTGGAAAACATCTGTAAGCGTTATGGCCGCCGTGAGGTGGTGAGCGACGTCAGCTTGCACATTCAGCAGGGAGAAGTTGTGGGGCTGCTGGGGCCCAATGGGGCGGGGAAAACCACCACCTTCTACATCATGACCGGCCTGATCCAGCCCAACCGAGGCCATGTCTGGCTGGATGACCAGGACATCACCCATCTGCCGATGCATCGCCGGGCCCGCTTGGGGATCGGCTACTTGGCTCAGGAGCCGAGCATCTTTCGTCGCCTCAGCATTCAAGACAACCTGCTGCTGATCATGGAGCAGACGGGGGTGCCTCGCCGCCTCTGGCAGCAGCGGCTCAACCACCTGCTGGAGGAGTTTCGCATTGCCCATGTGGCCCACAGTTTGGGTTTGCAGGTGTCGGGGGGAGAACGGCGCCGCGCCGAGATCGCCCGCGCCCTGGCAGCCGGGATCCACGGGCCAAAATTCCTGCTGCTGGATGAGCCCTTCGCGGGGGTGGATCCCATTGCGGTGGCGGATATTCAAGAGGTGGTGGCCAAGCTCAAGCAGCGGGGCATCGGTGTTTTGATTACCGACCACAACGTGCGGGAGACGCTGGAGATTACCGACCGGGCCTATATTCTCAACGACGGCGCCATCCTGGCCAAGGGCACACCAGCGGAGCTGGCGGCGGATCCCTTGGTGCGCAAGTATTACCTGGGGGAGAAGTTCCGTCTTTGATGCCGCTCCATCTCATCGCCAGGAGTACAAAGCTCGCAGGCGTTGGCTTTTTTTGTGCTGGTGGGCCTGCATGCGGGCCAGCAGCTCGTCCAGCAGGGCAACCGCCTCCAGGAGATAGGGGCCCTTATTGAGCATGACGCACTCGGCCCGGGCCGACATCACCGCATCGGAAAGCTCAGGCCGGGAGGGCAGGCCCTCCTTGGTGAGCTGATCCAGCACCTGGGTGGCCCAGACCACCGGCACATGGGCGGCCTCACAGATCCACAGCAGCTCCTCCTGGATCTCGCCCAGGCGCAGCCAGCCAATCTCCACGGCCAGATCTCCCCGGGCAATCATCACCCCCAGGGGCCGGCAGCCGTCGACGGCCGCGATCAGAGTGGGCAGGTTTTGCACCGCTCGCTGCGTTTCAATCTTGAGGATCAAGCCCAGATCGGGCCGGGCCTGGCGCCGCTCCAGCTCAGAAAACAGCAACTGCAAATCCGCCGGCTGCTGGACAAAGGAATAGCCCACCAGGTCGGCATGCCGCACCACGAAGTCCAGGTCTTGGCGATCTTTCTCGGTGAGGGGCTGGATCGAGAGCTGGCTGTCGGGAAAGTTGAGGCCTTTTTCCTCCCGCAGCTTCTTGCCCTGCGGGGCGACTTTGTCCACCTCCAGCACCACCCCTGCCGGCTCGATCCCCACTACACGAGCGCCGATTTTGCCGTCGTCGATCCAAACAGTTGCCCCCACCTTGAGGTGGGCCAAGATCTCCGGCAGGGTGCAAGCCACCTGGCAGCAGATGTCAGAGTCGACCGGCGGAATGGCTGCCGTGAGCAGGATGCGATCCCCACCGTACACCTTGGCTTTGCCGGGTGGCATGGCCACCGGGCCAGTGCGGATCTTAGGGCCGGCCAGGTCGAACAAAATCTTGCAGCGCCGTTGGGTCTGGGCTTCGGCCCGGCGCAAGTGGGCCACCATTTTTTCCCACACCGAGGGATCGTCGTGGGCGCAGTTAATGCGGGCCACGTTCATGCCCCGTTGTAACAGTTGCAGCAGCAGCTCGGGCTGCTCGGCGGCTTCGCCGGGCAAGGTCACCATGATGCGGGCGCGGCGGTGGGGAGAAGGAGGGCCAAAAAGAGCCTCGGTGTGCTGCTCTAGGGCCATGTCCCCAGCGTAAAACTCCTCATAGCTGGGCCCCTTGTGGCTTAGGCCCTGCGTGGCTGCCAAAGTGGCGATCACCGCATCCAGGGTCTCTAAGACCCGCGATTCACACCGTCCCAGCGAGGACAGCCCCACCGCAGCCAGCTCCAATTGCAGGTTGCGCAGATCGTGTTGGCGTAGCGCCAGGTAGCGCGCCAGGTTGCAGAGGGCTGCAGGAGGGTTCCCAAGGCAGCCCCAGGCGGCCAGGTAGTTCTGGGATCCCTCCACAACTTGCTGTCGCAGCTCCAGGAGCTGCTCTAGCAAACGCTTAGGCGAAGAGGGGGAAGAGGAAGCCATGCTGAAAGCTATCTCAAGACAAACAAGCCCAACGCCCGGCCCAAGCCCGCCTTGGGTCGATCATAGGCAAGTTAGGGTGAAAAAGGGAGGCGATTAACCTTTTGTTGGCCAGCGTTCCGGTCTAGAGTCGTTAACAGCCTTCGGGTTGTCCTGACTGCTACTTCCCTTGGTTTTGTGAAACTTCATTCTCCCCCTACTCCTCCTTCAATCAAGCAGTCTTGCAACAGGCTCTCCATCGTTTGCGCGGTGGGCCTGATGGATCGCTACATCATCTCCGAGATGCTCCTGCCCTTTTTCTTTGGGGTGGGAGCGTTCACCACCCTGGTGATGGCAGTGGGATCCCTGTTTGAGCTGGTGCGGCTAGTGGTAGAGGCGGGGCTGTCCCTTTCAGCAGCGTTGCAAGTGTTTGTGTTGCGGGCGCCGGGGATCATCGTCCTGACGTTCCCCATGTCGATGTTGCTGGCGACGTTGCTGGCCTATGGGCGCCTGTCTGCTGATAACGAGATCACTGCCCTGCGCGGCTGCGGCGTGAGCCTCTATCGTCTGGTGGTGCCGGCCCTCCTTCTCAGCCTCTTGGTGACGACGTTAACGTTTCTCTTCAACGAGCTGGTGGTGCCGGTGAGCAACCGCCAGGCGGCCCTGACTCTAAACCGCGCTTTGAACCGAAGTCCAGAGTTCCGCCGCGAGAACATCCTCTACCAAGAGTTCGGCGAGATCCTCGCGCCCGAGCCAGACGGCACTTTTTCCCGCCGGCAAGGGCTAACCCGTCAGTTCTATGCCCGCAGCTTCGATGGCCAGCAGATGCGCGGCGTGATCGTGCTGGATCTTTCCAACGAGGCTCTCAGCCAGATCCTGCTGGCGCAGCAGGGGCGCTGGGATCCCCAGGAGAACCTCTGGGTGTTTGAGGAGGGCACCAACTACATCGTCTCCCCTGATGGCACCTACAGCAACATCGCCACCTTTGCCCGCCAGGAGTTGCGCCTGCCGCGCGCGCCGCTGGATTTGGCCCAGGAGGTCCGCAGCCCCGAGGAGATGAACATTCAAGAGCTGCGCCGCTACATCGAGGTCATCGCCAGCTCGGGGGATCTGCAGGGGGTACGCCGCCTTCAGGTTAGCCTCAGCCAAAAGTACGCCATCCCCTTTGCCTGTCTGGCCTTCACCTTGATTGGGGCGCCCCTGGCGCTGCGCCCCCAGCGCACCAGTTCTTCTCTGGGCCTGGGCCTCAGCGTGCTGATTATCTTCGCCTACTACGTGCTGCTGTTTGTCAGCCAGGCGCTGGGCCAGATTGGAACCTTGGGGCCGGAGGTGGCGGCCTGGTTGCCCAACTTCATCTGCTCCGCAGTGGGGCTAGGACTACTTTACCGAGCCAATCGCTAGGCAAAGGCCAGCTACCGCAGCGGGATGAACTCGGTGCGGCCAATGATTTGCTGGCCTTGGTCGGAGAGGGCATAGTTGATGAAATCAGCCACCACGGGGCTGGTTTTTTGCGGTACCACCAAAAACACGTTGCGGGCCAGCGGGTAGCGGCCACTTTGGATGGCCTCGCGGGTGGGCATCTGGCCGTCGATGGGCACCATCCTCACCGTTTGCTGGTTTTGCACCTGATCCACGGTGCTGTAGGTGATGCCGTCTTCTCCCAAAGCCCGCAGGAGAGGGGTGGTGGCATCCTGGGTGGCAGTGGTGAAGTAGGGCGGGTTATCGGGGGCAAAGGGCAGCCCCAACAGCACCAGCTCCTGGAAAACGCTGTAGGTGCCGCTCTGAGGGGCGCGGTTGAGAACGCGAATCGGACGATCGGGGCCGCCTACCTGGCTCCAGTTGGTGATCCGGCCCTGGAAGATGTCGGCCAACTGCTGCAGCGTCAGGCCGCCCTTGTAGGGGTTGTTTACCCCCACCGCCACCGCCAGGGCATCTTTGGCCACCGGGATGGCCTGCAAACCCGCCTGGACTTCGCTGGCATTGAGGGGGCGAGAGCTGGCAGCAAGCTGGATGCGACCTTCCATCAGGGCCTTGAGGCCGGCGTTGGATCCATTGGGCTTGCCGTCGGGGATCCCGTAGGTGATGGGGATGGCGGGGTTGCGCTGGCTGTAGCCTGACTTCAAGGCCAAGACAATGCGGATCATGGTGACGCTGCCGTCCATCTGCAGCACCGCCGGGTTGGGCAGGGAAGTATCCAGATTAACCGCGCTGGGTGGCTGGTTGGGGGCCTGGGCTGGAGGAAGATTGGGGGCCGTTGGCGCTTGCGGATGGGCAGCCGGGATCTGGCCAGGGACAGAAGGCGCGTTCCCTCGCTTCAGGAAAGAGTCAAGCAGGCCGGAACGATAGGCATACCAGCCGCCTCCCCCCAGTATCGCCAGCAAAAGAATGTAGACAATCGGAGGTGGGCCGGAAGGTCGTACGGTCATGGGATCCCCCTCGAGAAATTCGCAGTCCAGACTTTGGCGGACTTTCCCCCTCTGTTGTATCAACTGTTTGCCCGGACTGGGCAAGCCGCAGGTTAAAGGGCATTCTGTCCCACCTCCCGCAGCTCAATGACATCGGCGCGGGGATCTGCCTGCAGAACCTCCAACTCGATCCAGGCCCCCAGCGGCACCTGCCGTTCCAAGCGCACCGGCACGCGAAAGGCAATCTCATCCAGCATGGCCATCACCAGGTTCTCCTGCTCGCGCAGGTAGCCCAAGACCAAGGCCTGCCAAATCTGCCCCGGTCGCTGACGCAGGTACTCGATGCTCCAGTAGCGCTTGGACTTGCGCTCCACCTGGTTGGCCTCGGCGGTGCCTGGCTCGATCCCCAGCAACAATTGCTGCACCTTGGCTTCTGTCAAGGGCAAGGGATCCCCGCGCAAAAAAGCCTTGATCTGGTAGTGGGCCACCAGATCCAGGTAGCGGCGAATGGGAGAGGTCACCTGACAGTAGGCATCGAGCCCTAGCCCCGTATGTCGCCCCGGTTGGGTGGCCACTTCCGCCCGCGAGAGACAGCGCATGATGGCAAACGACCGAACCGGACCCTGGGGGTACAGATCCAAAACCTCCGGCGGGGGCAGCTCAGGAGCCGGCTGCAGGCGATAGGGCACCGGGATCCCGTTTTGGCGGGCAAAGCGAGCGGCTACCTCACCGGCCAGCACCATCATCTCCGCCACCATCTGCCGCGCCGGCGTATCCTCGATCACCCGCAGGTGGGGGATCTCGTCGATGACCTTAATGTCCTGCTCCGGCAGGCCGATGGGGATCGCCCCTTGCGCCAGTCGCCAGGCGTAGCGCCAGCGCGCTGCCCGAGCAATGGCTGTCAATTGGGCCTCCGCCCCCAACTCCAGCATCTCGTCGGCATCGTCGTAGGTGAGGCGGTAGTTGACCCGGATCTGGCTGAGGCAAATTTCGTAGTCGCGCACGGCCCCGTCGGATCCCAGCCGGATGCCGAAGCTAAGGGCAGGCCGCACCTCCCCCTGCACCAAGCTCATCGGGCCGGTGGACAACTCCGATGGAAACATCGGGATCACCCGCTCCGGCAAATAGACGCTGGTGCCCCGCTTGCGGGCTTCTAAGTCGAGGGGATCCCCCCACCGCACCCAACAACTGGGATCGGCGATGTGGATCCAGAGCTTCACCTCGTCATCCGACTCAAACTCGACGCTGAGAGCATCGTCGATGTCGCGGGTGCTGGCATCGTCGATGGTGTAGGTGTGAAGATGGGTGAGATCCCGGCGCAGAGGCAGATCCAAGAAGGGGGGAGGCCCGCCAAGCAAAGTTTGGGCGTAGCGCTCCACCTCCTTGGGAAATTGGGTGGGGATCCCCGTAAGGCGCAGGGCCAGGTTCTCGTGGCGGCTCCACAGGCCCAGGGCTACCAGGGCGTCAAAGGCTCCTTGAGGAGTGTCGGGAAATCCCATCAGTTGCAGCAGTTGCGAGACCCGCTCCCGATCCGAGGGGGTGAGGTTGTGGGAGAGATCCTCGTGGCTGCGAATGCTGGCCGCCGCTCCCTGCAAAGCTAGGCGCTCCAGCACCTCCAGACGAGCTCGTTCCGCTGGGCTCCAAGTGTACTTTTGCCCAGGCTGGGCCACCGCTGCCTTTAGGCGGGCCTCAAACTCGGCCTGTTCCTGCTGCCGCTGCTGGGTAACGGCAATTTGATGGAGAATTTCCTTCACCTGAGCCGGAGTACGCGGCTCGTAGCCTTCCCCCTTTGCCTTAAAGTAGACGTAATCCTCGCTCAAAAGACGGTAGGCAGCATAGGTGGAGACCGGGGAATCGTCGGAAAACAACAACTGGGCCATCTCCGACAGGCTCAGGGGCCGCCGCTCCTCCTGAACCAATTCCCAGGCCAAAGCCAAACTTTCGGGATCCAACTTTGCCTGCACCGCCTGCCAAAAGCCCGGGATATCGGACACCGTAAAGCTGGAATTGCCGTTCAAGGCAAACGTAATTTGGCGAGGGTGAACGCTGTGCACCTGCCCCGAAGCCACGCCCAGCAGCAGGTTCTTTTTGCCCTCGGTGCCCTCAACTACTGCCAGTACCCGCTCGTTGTTGTGGCGAAACTCGACCAGCGTGCCCTTTTCCACCCTCTTTCCCCATGTAGGTTGCCGCCAGAATTGTATTTTCTCCTGGCTCTACTTCTCCTGCCCATGGGGAAAACCCGACAAGCCAAACCAGCCCCAGAGGGCGAGCGCTTGCCAGCGGGAGGATCCCAAGGCAGGGCGGAGGCAGTTGCCGAGCCGGCCAGAGGAGGTACCCGGCCTCTTCGTGTTTCTTTGGATATGCCGCCACCTCCGTCTGTATGTGATACCTTATTATCCAGGTTTAGGGGAAACTGACGAACCGGCTAGAGGTTGGCAGGTTTTTTCTTGGCGCCACCTGGGCTGTAGATTTGCCGATTTGTCCAAAGGTTTGCTAAGCGGGCTATCCTTTTTCCTTGGGCTTTCTTGCAGCAAAGGGATGAGCAGTGGACAACCCAAAGCGATTGTTGCTGATTGACGACGATCCAAACCTGATCCTTCTGGTGAAGGATTACCTGGAGTTTCGCGGCTACGAGGTGGTTGCGGCGAGCAATGGCCTGGAAGGGTTAGAGGCGATGCGCCACTTTACTCCGGATTTGATCATCTGTGATGTGATGATGCCGGAGATGGATGGCTACACGTTTGTCCAGACCATTCGCTCCAACAGCGCGACGGACTGGATTCCGGTGATCTTTTTGTCAGCCCGCGGGCAAACGGCAGATCGGGTGCGCGGCCTCAACACGGGGGCAGATGTTTACCTGGTCAAGCCCTTTGAGCCGGAAGAGCTGGTGGCTCAGGTGGAGTCCGTCCTCAAGCACACCGAGCGCCTGTTGCAAATGCAGAATGCGGGCATTCAGCCGGTCATCAAGTTAGATCGGGAAATCGAGCTCACCCCTACGGAAGCCAAGGTGATCCAGTATGTGGCCAGGGGCATGTCCAACCGCGAGATTGCCGAGGTGATGGGAGTGAGCCAGCGCACCGTCGAAAGCCATGTCAGCAACATGCTGAGCAAAACCGGCCTGCACAACCGCACCGAACTGGCCCGCTGGGCCCTCGAAAGTGGTTTGGGCAGAGGCTGAGGGGGCCTTTGTTGCATCGCCGCTTGCCGACAAAAGGGCAACTCAGGGGATCTGGCTTTTCCTCTCTGTCTGGGGGCAACTCTGGAGGGGCGGGCGAGCGTTGGGCAGGATCGGGGATCTTTCAACTCCTCTGCCCGCCGTCTGCGGTTTTGGCGGCAAACTGAAGAAGGTACCCCGCCACGGCTACGGTTTAGACCTTATGGGATCCCGTTTACCGCGTCCGGCCCGGCCCATCCGCTCCGGCCACTACCCGGCCAAGGAGCTGTGCAGCCAGTGCGGCCTCTGCGATACCCGCTACGTCGCCCACGTCAAGGAAGCCTGTGCCTTTTTGAACCAGCAGTTCACCCGCCTAGAAGAGCAAACCCACGGGCGATCGCGGGAATCGCTGCGCTCCAAATCGGATGCCGTCAGCGACAGCGACTACTTCGGCGTCTACGAGGCAATGTACACGGCCCGCCGGCGGGATCCGATCCCGGGTGCCCAGTGGACGGGCATCGTCAGCAGCATCGGCATGAAGGCCCTCAGCAGCGGCCTAGTAGAAGGGGTGGTGTGCGTGCAGGCGGATCCCCGGGATCGCTTTCAGCCACGGCCTGTCTTGGCGCGTACCCCAGAAGCGGTCTTGGCGGCGCGGGTCAACAAGCCAACGCTATCGCCCAATCTCTCCGTGCTGGAGCAGGTGGAGCAAAGCGGCCTCAAGCGCTTGCTGGTGATCGGGGTGGGCTGCCAGATCCAGGCTTTGCGGGCGGTGGAGAAAAACTTGGGCCTGGAGAAGCTCTATGTGTTGGGCACGCCCTGCGTAGACAACGTCAGCCGCGCCGGGCTGCAAAAGTTTCTTGAAACCACCAGCCGCTCCCCGCAAACGGTGGTGCACTACGAGTTCATGCAGGACTTCCACGTCCACTTCAAGCACGAAGACGGCTCGGTGGAAAAGGTGCCTTTTTTTGGCCTCAAAACCAAAGAACTAAAAGACGTGTTTGCCCCCTCTTGCCTTACCTGTTTTGACTACGTCAACAGCCTGGCCGATCTGGTGGTGGGCTATATGGGATCCCCCTTTGGCTGGCAATGGCTGCTGGTGCGCAATGCGCGCGGGCGGGAGCTCTTGGATCTGGTTTGGGAAGAGCTGGAAACCCAGCCGGTGATCTCGCGGGGCTCGCGGCGGGCGGCGGTGCAACAGGGGATCCAAGCCTACGAGCAGGCCCTGAGCTTGCCCATGTGGCTGGCCCAGCTCCTGGCGGTGGCCATCCAGCGCTTTGGGCCGCGCGGACTAGAATATGCCCGCTTTTCCATCGACTCCCACTTTGTCCGCAACTATCTCTACGTCCGCCGCCACTATCCCCACAAGCTGGAGCAGCATGTGCCTCCTTTTGCCCGGCGCATCGTGGAGCAATACCAACTCCCCTCTCCCTAGGGGAGAGGGCCAACCCTAGAGCTCAGCAATAGCGGATCCCGGCTTCTGCCCAGCGGTCGATGGCCTGGCCCAGGCGTTCGCAATCGGCAATGAGGCTAATCCGCACGTAGCCCTCTCCCCCTTCTCCAAAAGCGTTGCCAGGGGTTACGACCACGCCTGTGGACTCCAAAAGCCGCAGGGCAAACTCCGTCGAGCCTTCGGGGGTGCCGTCGGCGGTGCGGGGGGTCGGGATCCAGAGGTACATCGTCGCCCGCGGCGGCTCGATCTGCCAGCCCAACTCGGCCAGGCGGGCAATGAGGTAGTCGCGTCGGCGGCGGTAGCGCTCCTGCACCTGCTGTAGGTAGCTATCTGG
Organism: Synechococcus sp. RC10B2; assembly: GCF_047502635.1. Lineage (NCBI taxonomy): Bacteria > Bacillati > Cyanobacteriota > Cyanophyceae > Synechococcales > Synechococcaceae > Synechococcus > Synechococcus sp. RC10B2. Next base: position 25,311 of record NZ_JANSHO010000073.1, on the reverse strand, counting down.
CAAGGCCAAAGCGGTCTCGGCCGCCTTTTGCAGGGCGCCAAAAATGCCGTAGTCGAGGTTGGTTTTCAGGGTGCGCAGGCTCTGGATAATCTGGCGGTTGCCCACCACAAAGCCTACCCGCCAACCGGCCATGTTGTAGGTTTTGGAGAGGGTGTGGAACTCCACGGCCAAGTCCTTGGCGCCAGGGATCTGCAGCAGGCTGGTGGGCCGGTAGCCGTCAAAGGCCAGCTCGGCATAGCACAGGTCGTGCACCAGGAGGAGGTCGTAGCGGCAAGCAAACGCCACCACTGCTTCAAAAAAGGAGCGGGTCGCCACCGCTGTTGTCGGGTTGTTGGGGTAGTTGAAGTAGAGCAGCCGCGCCTGCTTGGCCACCTCCGGCGGGATCTCTTGCAGGTCGATGAGCCATCCTTTCTCCGGGCGCAGCAGCAGTGGGTAGATCTGCCCGCCGGCAATCAGGGGACCGCGAAAATGGGGCGGGTAGGCAGGGCTAGGCACCAGCACCAGATCCCCGGGATCCACATAGGCCAAGGCCAGGTGGGTCAGGCCCTCTTTGGATCCCAATAGAGGCAGCACCTCGCCATTGGGATCCAGCTCCACCCCGTAGCGGCGCCAATACCACTCGGCAATTGCCTGGCGAAAGCTAGCCGTGCCCTCGAAGGGTGGGTAGCCGTGGTGAGCGGGATCGGCAATGGCGGCCTGGGCCGCCTCCACCACCGGCTGGGGGGTGGGGCCATCGGGGTTGCCCATGCCCAGATCGATCAAATCCAACCCCTGCTGGCGGGCGCGGGCCTTCAGCTCATCCAAGCGGGCAAAGACATAGGCAGGCAGTTTGTTCAGCCGCTGGGCAGGGGCGAGGGCACGGTTCATAGCAAGGAGGGGAAACGAGTGCAGCCGGTGTCTGATGGGAGGTTAGCTACCTAACTTACCGCCAGAGCTGCCTTCAGGGCAATGATTGAGATCAGCGGGTTTGGGCATCTGGGATCCCAAAGGCTAGGATAGAAGTCTGGGTTCGGCTTTTTGGCAAGCGGAGCAGTGGCTTTACCCCTTGTAGCCGTTGTGGGTCGCCCCAACGTGGGCAAATCCAGCCTCGTCAACCGCCTGGCGGGGGTGCGCTCGGCCATTGTCCACGACGAGCCGGGCATCACGCGGGATCGCCTCTACCAAGAGGTGGAGTGGAACGGGCGCCGCCTGCGGGTGGTGGATACCGGCGGCCTGGTCTTCGGCGACGACAGCGAGTTTTTGCCCCACATCCGTCAGCAGGCCATGGCGGCGATGGCCGAGGCCCACGCTGTAATCTTTGTGGTGGATGGCCGCGAGGGGCTGACCCCTGCTGACAAAGAATTGGCCGATTGGCTGCGCAGACAACCCCTGCCGGTGGTGGTGGCCGTCAACAAGTGCGAGTCGGGGCAACTGGGCCTGGCGCAGGCGGCGGCTTTTTGGGAGTTGGGGCTGGGGGAGCCGATCCCTTGTTCTGCCGTCCACGGCAATGGGGTAGCCGAGCTGTTGGAGGCGGTGCTGCCTCACTTGCCCGAAGTGGCCCAAGAAGCCGCAGATGAGCCGGATCCCATCGCCGTGGCCATTGTAGGGCGGCCCAACGTAGGCAAGTCCAGCCTGCTCAACCGCCTGGTGGGATCCGAGCGGGCCATTGTCAGCCCCATTGCTGGCACCACCCGCGATGCCGTTGACACCCTGGTGGAGTGGGAGGGGCAGAGCTATCGTCTCATCGACACGGCTGGGATCCGCAGAAAAAGCCGGGTGGAATATGGGGTGGAGTTTTTCAGCATTAACCGCGCCTTCAAAGCCATCCAGCGCTCGGACGTGGTGCTGCTGGTCATTGACGCCCTGGAGGGGGTAACCGAGCAGGATCAGCGGTTGGCTGGCCGCATCGAAGAAGAAGGCCGCGCCTGCATCATCGTTGTCAACAAGTGGGACGCGGTGGAAAACAAAGATACTCACACCATTAACGAGTACACCCGCGAGATCCGCGAGCGGCTTTATTTCATTGACTGGGCACCCCTGTTGTTTGTCAGCGCCCTCACGGGGCAGCGCACCCACAAGATCTTTGCCGAGGTCAACACAGCGGTAGCCGCCCATCGCAAGCGCATCGCCACCTCCGTGGTCAATGAAGTTCTCCAGGATGCCCTCGCCTGGCAGTCACCCCCCGCCAACCGCCAGGGCAAGCAGGGCAAAATCTACTACGGCACCCAGGTGGCGGAGCGGCCTCCCACCTTTCTCCTGTTTGTCAACGATCCCGATCTGTTCAAAGAGAACTACCGCCGCTACCTGGAAAAGCACTTCCGGCAAAACCTCGACTTCACCGGTACCCCCATTCGCTTTCGCTGGCGCAGCAAATCCGAGCGCCTGGTGGGACGGGCAGTGCAAAAATTGGAGGGTTCCCTGGCCTCTCGTTAGGCCCTCTGGTGGACGAAGCTCTCTTCTGAAAGCGTATGGCTGTGGATCCCAACGTCAAAACCCTGGTGGAGAATCGCCGCGCCCGCTTCGAGTACGAGATCTTGGAGACCTACGAAGCCGGGATCCAACTGACCGGCACAGAGGTAAAGTCCATCCGAGCGGGCAAAGCCAACTTGCAAGACGCTTTTGCCCTCTTTCGCGATGGCGAGGCCTGGCTGCACAACTTGCATGTTGCCCCCCACGGAACTGCCAGCAAGGTGTTTAACCACGACCCGACCCGCCGCCGCAAGCTGTTGTTGCACCGCCGCGAGATCGACCGGCTGCGGGGCCTGGTGGAGCAAAAAGGCCTGACTGTGGTTCCCCTGCGGCTGGTGCTCAACCGCGGCTGGATCAAGGCTCACCTGGGCGTGGCCCGCGGCAAAAAGCTCCACGACAAGCGACAAGCAATTAAGGAACGGGAGACGCGGCGGGAGATCCAGCGGGAGCTCAAGGGGCGCTAGGGCCCGACAAGCTCCTGGCAGCTCCTATTTTCCGAGGGGGGTGGCCCAAAGCCGCTGGAGCCCTTCGTGGCAACAATTTCCAGTTTTCCTCTCCCTCAGGGAGAGGGGCTGGGAGTGAGAAATCCTCCGCTAGGATTGGAAGCGAGATCCGACTCGGTCGGCTGCAAAGGCACCACTGGGAAATTCTAGGCGCCGGGGAGAGGAAAGAAGCGGTCGGTGGCCTTGACCCGCTCACACCAGGCGCGGATGTTGGGGAAGGGCTTGAGGTCAAACCCGCCCTGCTCGGCCACATGGGTATAGGTAAACAGGGCCAGATCGGCGATGGTGTAGCGGTTGCCCACGAAGAACTCCTTCTCCCGTAGGTGGCTTTCCATGATCTCCAGAGCCTCGGTACCGAGTTTCAGGTTCTGGGCAATTAGCTCGGCATTGGCCTCGGCCTGGCCGGCTCGCACCCAAAAGCGGGTGGTGGCAATGTAGCGGGCAATGCGGGTTTGTTCAAAAAGGAGCCATTTCAAGATCTCGGCCCGCTCCAGCCGCGTCTGGCCATAGAGGGGAGTGTCCTCTGCTAGGTAAACCAAGATTGCGGCTGACTCGGCCAAGACGGTGCCGTCTTCCAGCTCCAAAGCCGGGATCTGCCCCAGGGGGTTCTTGGCCAGGTACTCGGGGCGGCGATTTTCTCCGACCCTGGAGTTGACCTCAACCGTCTCGTAAGGGATCCCCAACTGTTTGAGAAGCAGCTCTACTTTGTAGCAATTCCCGGAGGTCGGGATCCCATACAGTCGCAGCATTGCCGTTAACCTCAACGTGCAGCATCCCCATCAATACCACCAGATAGCTCAACCTCAGCCACAAAACCCCTTCACGTTTCAACGCGGTAGCCGAAGTCGCGCAGCAGGTGCTCGGAGCGCCGCCAGTGGGGCCGCACCTTGACGAACAGCTCCAGGTACACCTTGCCGGCAATGAGCTTTTGAATCTGGAGGCGGGCGGCCTGGCCAATTTGCTTGAGCCTTTCCCCCCCTTTGCCGATGAGGATCCCTTTTTGCGAGTCCCGCTCCACGTAGAGGGTGGCCAGGACGCGGGTGACGGTGGGGGTTTCTTCCACCTGGTCGATGGTGACGGCCACCGAGTGGGGCACCTCCTCGCGGGTGTGCAAGAGAACTTGCTCGCGGATCAACTCCGCCATGATAAACCGCTCCGGCTGATCCGTCACCAGATCCGGGGGATAGTAGTAGGGCCCAGGGGGCAGCAGGTCGACGGTGGCCTGGATGAGGGGCGCCAAGCTGCCGGGATCCAACGCCGACACCCAGACGACGGGGGCACCGGGGCGCAGGGCTTGGTAGCTCTCTTGGTGGGCCTGGCGCGCGGCAGACTCTTTGGGCAGCAGATCGGCTTTGTTGCAGACGAGGATGCAGGGGGTCGCGCTGGGGATCCGCTCGGCGATAAAAGCATCCCCCCGCCCTGCCGGCACCGAGCCATCCACCACGAAGAGGACGACATCCACGCTCCCAATGGCAGCCTGGGCGTTGTGTACCAAGATCTCCCCCAGGCGGTGGTGGGGCTTGTGGATGCCAGGGGTGTCCACCCAGATGATCTGGGCTTGCGGCAAAGAGAGGATCCCCCGCAGGCGGTTGCGGGTGGTCTGGGCCACGGGAGAAGTGATGGCGATCTTCTGGCCCACCAGAGCGTTCATCAAGGTGGACTTGCCCACATTGGGCCGCCCGATGAGCGCCGCAAATCCCGACTTAAACCCCGGTGGGGCGACCGGGATCCCCGACAGCCCCGCCTCCCCCCGGCCACCCTCTTGTCCCCTCGTGTACGGGGGGATGTAGGGGGGGGCCAGCTCTGGCGGCGCTTGGGCCGCCCCTTCCTGCCACCCTTCCTCTGGAGCGGGATCCCGAAGAGGGGGATGGCCGCGTTCCCGTCGCTCTTCTTCCATCGTGCCCCCTATCTCTGGTAGCCGGACCAGGACTGCGCCTGGCTACTGTCAAAGGCCAGGGAAACCTCAGGCAACTGCAGGGAGAGGGATCCCAGCTCGGCCAGGGTGGTGCCGGGGTAGTAAAAGGCGAGGATTTGCGCCGCGTTCAACCCCCGCCGCGCCAGGGTGTAGGCGCCGTACTGGCTCAGCCCCACCCCGTGGCCAAAGCCGCCGCCGATAAAGCGGTAGCCTGTCAGCCGCCCGCTCTGTTTCAGGGGTTCCACGCGAAACAGAGTGCTGTACAGGCGGGGAAAAGCCAGGCGCACCTGATCCTTGCGCAAAAGAATCGAGTGGAGCCCTTGGGGCGTCTGCAAGTCCACGTGCAGCGCCTGCACCCGACCACTGACCGAGCGCTCCAGGACGTGCAGCCCCTGGATGGTCATCCACTCGGGGAGAGGGATCCCGAGGTACTCTTGAGCGGCCCGCAGTTGGGCGTTTAGCTCCTCCAGCGACTGAGAAAACTCCCAGCGGAAGAGGCGCGATACCCCTGCTTCGTTGAAACCCTCCCGCCGGGCCAGAAAGGCCTTGAAGTCGCTCTCCTGCCGCAAATCGAAGGGCTGATCGGGCTGGTGGGCGATATCCACCTGCGGGCGCAGGTAGGGGCGCGGCTCTCCGTCCCAAACCTCTTCAAAGCCTGCCGAGATGCCGCCGTTGGTGGAAGAATAAACGGCATCCACCAGCTCGCCCTTGTAGGTGAGCACCAGGCCGCTGGTCTGGCGAATCGCTTCGTCGGCCCGCGGATGGGTGCCGCTCAGCCCCTTGTAAACCTGGCAGTGGGTATTGGCACAGAGGTGGTAGTCGTCGATCTGAAAGCGGTGCAGGTTCTTGAGGGCGTAGGTGCGCGCCAAAATTGCCTGGGCGGCCATGGCGGCAAAGGGGGCCCCTGGCCCCACCTCATGGGGCACCACCCCCCGTAAATAGGTTTCCAGGGGCACGGCGTTGACCACCGTATAGCTGCCGTAGGCATTGGGCTGAATGGTAATGGATCCGGCATAGTAGCGGTCGTTCACCCGCAGATAGCCGGCATCGGAGGTTACCCTCAGGCGGGTGCGATGGTAGCGAAAATGCTCATGTACCCAGCTCAGCTCCGCCCGTTCGCGCCGCTCCTGCACCTCCAGCCGCACCTGAGGGATCCCTTCTTTCTGGGCATACTGCTGAATCTGGATCAGTTGTTGGGGAGTGTAGGCGCGGCTGGCCCACACCTGCCATTCCTGCGGTTGGGCGATCTCGGTGCGGATGCCCAGAGATTCCCAGGAGTTGGCGCTGGCCTCGGCGCTCTCGAAGCTTTTGTGGCTGCTGAGGATGAGGCGGTACACGGTTTCCGGGCTGGCCAGGGCGCGGTTGACGATCCCAACCGTAACTTGTGGGAGCCGCTGCCTCTGGGTGCTGCCGTCTGCCTGGGCAAATTCCAGGGTGAGGAAAGACCCCAGCGGCGCTGCCAGCTCCACCTGATCTTGCTCAGAACGGCCAAAGCGTTGCACAATGCCCACGTGCAGGATCGGGTTTTCGGGGGTGGCCGCTGCAGACAATTGCGCTGGCAAGACAGGATCTTCGGCCTCTTTGCGAACCCCGGTCGCGTCAGCGGCACGGAGCACCAAGGCTGTCAGCAACAGGCCCAAGCCGGAAATGAGGCTGCTCTGTTTGCGCCAGCGGAGCGGAGTCCTTAAAAACCGGCGAGGTTGGGCAGTAGGAGACTGACAACTGGCCATGGCCGCTTTATCCTGACAACACACCCTGTCGATTGTACCCGCATCTTTTCTGGCCTAGCCGCAGCGATGGATGCTCCTCTCCCCTCTACCTCCCTGCTTTTTACCGGAAACGACGGTGGATTCTCGAACCTGCCTCCTCCTGCTCTACGCAAGGGATCCGGCTGGCGGTTGGGCTGGGATCCTGGGCGCTCCCCTTTTGTGGCCCTGGTGGGAGGAGAGACTTGGGCGTTGGAGCTAACCCTAGAAGAATGGCAAGCATTTGTGCAGGGGGTGTATCGTCTGCAGCAGGATATGGAAGCTGTCGCCTCCCAACTGATGGCCGAGGAGAGCATTACGCTGGAGCAGACCTTTCCTGCCCTCACGTTGGTTGCCAGTGGCAGCGCCACTGCTTGGGGCCTCTATCTCCAGTTGCACCAGGGCCGGCGGGGTGAGGGTTTCTGGCCAGCAGAAGTTGTCCCGGAGCTGTGTCGTGCCCTCGACCAATTCCAGGAGTGCTGACCCGCCGCCGCTTGCAGGTTTTGGGGAGGAACCCAAGGCAACTCAGGTCAAACTCCAATCAATTGCTGAAGAAAAGATACTTGATAAACCCTGAGGCCACCCCAACGACTAGGGCCACGATCGCGCCGCGGCTGATGAACTCCTGTTGGTCAAGCCGCTTGCTGTAGCCATCCATTTTGCCGCTTAGCTCCGCGATTTTCACTTCCAGGCTGCTACGGCTGAGGTCGATCTTGGCTTCCAGCTCGTTGCGAGTGAGGTCGATCTTGGCTTCCAGCTCGTTGCGAGCGCCTTGGATCTTGCTCTCTAGGTCGTTGCGAGTGAGGTCGATCTTGGCTTCCAGGTCGGTTTTGACCAGCCGGATCTCGCTTTTGATCTCCGTCACCTGGATTTCCAACTTGCGGTCGATTCCCTCCAGCTTTTTGTCCAAAGCCAGGATGAGGTCTTTAATTTCTTGATTGGGATCCGACATCCGCAGTTCTGCCCAAGACCGCTGGCTCCTATTATCGCCTAAGGGATCCCTCCTCAAACTGGCGGCTCAACCGTTGCCACGATGTCGCGGATGACGGCCTCTGCCTCCTGCCGTCGGTTGCTCGTCATGTCCCCAGATCCGGCCAAAGAAATGCGATGGGCCAGCACCGGCACAAACAAAGCTTGCAGATCTTCCGGTAGGCAAAAGCTCCGCCCTCTCACCAACGCCTGCGCCCGTGCTGCCCTTGCCAAGGCCAACGCCCCGCGGGTGGACACGCCGGCCCGCAACAGCCTGGAGGCACGCGTCGCCTGCACCACCTGCAGCAGATAGTCGGCCAGGGATCCATCCAGGTACACCTGATCCACCGCCGCCTGGATCTCCCGCAGCTCCGCCAGGGAAAGCACCGGCTGGAGAGCCTCCACCGGCTCTGCCTGCTGTCGCTGCAGCAGCAAAGCCCGCTCCACCTCAGGGCTGGGGTAGCCGATGGACAGCCGCACCAGAAACCGATCCAACTGGCTTTCCGGGAGGGGATAGGTGCCGTGATACTCCAAGGGGTTTTGGGTGGCCAACACCATAAAGGGACTGGGCAGCGGGTAGGTGCGGTTGTCCAGCGAAACCTGCTTTTCCGCCATTGCCTCTAGCAGGGCACTCTGGGTGCGGGGAGAGGTGCGATTGATCTCGTCGGCCAGGATGACATGGGCAAAAATGGGGCCTGGGCGAAATTCAAACTCCCCTTTCTCTTTGTTGAAAAGGGTGAGGCCAAGAATGTCAGTCGGCAAGAGGTCGCTGGTAAATTGAATTCGCTGAAACTTGGCCCCCAAGCTGCGGGCAATGGCCCGCGCCAACGTGGTTTTGCCTACTCCCGGCACGTCCTCCAGGAGGACATGGCCTTCCGCCACCAGGGCCGTCACCACGGCCTGCACCACCCGTGGCTTGCCTTGAAACACCGACTCGACGTTGGCGATCAGCTTGCCGATCTGCTGCCGCAAAGTTTGCAATCGCTCCGCCGGGATCCGCGCTGAACCGGACAGGGTGCCAACACTTGCCATAAACCACTCCCAAAGGGGCCTATTCCACCATACAGGCCCAACCCACCGGCAACCCAAAGGGGATCCCACAAAACCCCGGTGGAAAACCGGAGTATCATAGACCTGATCCTTGCAGGAAGGATGGGTATTTTGGAACTGTCTTGTAAAAGTGAGTACGCTCTCCTGGCCCTTCTGGAGTTGGCCCAGCACTACCATGACGGCCGGGTATTGCAGATTAAGGAGATCGCAGCCCACCAGTCGATTCCCGACCGCTATCTGGAGCAGTTGCTGGCCACGCTGCGCAGGCAGGGCCTGGTACGCAGCCAGCGGGGCGCCAAAGGAGGTTACTCTCTGGCTCGACCGCCCTGGCAGATCTCCCTATTGGACATCATTCAGGCCATCGAGGGAGAAGATCTCACCCGCCCCCGCGACTTGCCCAGCGGCGATCTCTCGCCGGAGCGCCAGGTGCTCTGGCAGGCTTGGCAAGATGCCCAGGCGGCAGCGGTGGGCATTCTCCAAAAAACGACCTTGCAAGACCTCTGCGACCGGCAGGCGCAACAGCAACAGGCCAGGTTGATGTACTACATCTAGAGGAAGCTGCCGGTGTCGATGCCCTGGGCTTGGCCTCCTCTCAAGAGGGTGAGTACCTCTTCCCGCCGAGGCGGACGAGAGGAGCTGGGATCCCTGTCAAGTTTTGGGTTATCCTGAAACCCATTGCCTCTTGAATTGCTTCCTTTGCATTCCATGACCTTTCGCTCCCCTCGCTCTCAGGCTGCCGATACGTTTTCTTCGGAAGATTTTGCCAAGGCTCTGGAGGCGCAAAGCCTTGACTTTCGACCGGGACAGGTGGTGCGAGGCCGCATCTTCCAGCACCAGAACGATGGGGCGCTGGTGGATATCGGCGGCAAGTCGCCGGCCTTTTTGCCCCTGAAAGAAGCCGGGATCCGCTCAGGAGAGGATTTGAGCGAGCTTTTTCCCCTCAAAAGCGAAGCCGATTTTCTCATCTTGCGAGAGGACTCGGAAGGGCAAATCGTACTCTCGGCGCGGCGGCTGCGGCTGAAGCGACTTTGGGAGGAGCTGGCCGAAAAACAGACCAACGGCCAGACGGTAACTGCCCTGGTGATCGGCACCAACAAGGGCGGGGTTCTGGTGGACGTGCAGGGGCTGCGGGGCTTTATTCCTCGCTCGCATCTCAACCAACGGGAAAATCTAGAAGAGCTGGTGGGCCAATCGCTGACCGCCAGTTTGTTGGAGGTCAACCCCGCTGCCAACAAGCTGGTGCTCTCCCAGCGAGTAGCGCGACAAGCTGAGAGCCTGGGAATCTACACCACCGGTCAGGTGGTGCGGGGCAAGGTCAGCGCCCTCAAGCCCTTCGGCGTTTTCGTGGAGCTGGAGGAGGGGGGCAGCGGGCTGTTGCCCATCAAGCAGGTCAGCCAAAGCTTTGTCGCCTCCTTATCCGACTTGTTCCAGCCCGGTCAGCCGCTCAAGGCCGTGGTCATCGATGTGGATGAGGCCAAAGGGCGGGTAGCGCTCTCTCTGCGGGTGTTGGAAAAATACCCCGGCGAGGTGTTAGAGCAACTGGCCCTCATTACCGAGGAAGCTGAAGAGCGGGCCGGCAAACTGAAGGGGAGAATCACGTCCGAGGGCAAGGTCATTTAACCCATACCGACTGCCAAGGCGCTCCTGGGCGAGCCTTCCGGATCCCTGGGCTGGGCCTCACCCAAGACTTGGCGCCGATCCCCCAATCCCGCCAGCAGCAGGGGACCTTTCGTAGCCACCGGCTGTGGAAACAGCACCCCTTATCCCTGATGCTCAGCTTCCCTCTCCTTCTGGGAGGGGGGCTGGATCCTATGTCCTGCCAGCATCAACTCCCTGGCACTGCGGAGCCCTGGGGGGCTGTTTCAAACTTGTACAGAGTGGCAATGCCGTGAACAGCAACTGAGGCTGGGGTGTTGTCTATACGCGATGCTGGCGCAACAGAGATGAAGAGATTTCCTTACCAATCCTCCGCTATTGCGTTTCCATGCAAATCTTAGGTTGGAAATGCTCAAATTAGGACACAGCAAGGGTTTTAGCTATTGCCGCCACTGAGGAAATAGCCAGAATAAGAGTAGCTATTGACCCAGCAATGGGCGCTACGACAACTTGGTGAATGCACGATGTTTCCCTCTCTGTTGACCCCACGCACAGCCGGCCTACTCCTATCGGGAGCCGCACTGGGCATCCACTGCCAGGTGGCCATGGCCGCTCCTTTTCGCGACACCTTTGGCCACTGGGCGCAAGCCTATATCGAGACCCTCTCCTCTCAAGGGGTGTTGAACGGCTTCCCGGATGGCACCTTCCGTCCCAACGAGCCGGTGACCCGCGCTCAGTTTGCCACCCTTGTCACCACTGCCTTTCGCCTTCGCAACACCTCTGGTACCTTCATCGGCTTTCGGGATGTGCCTCCCAGCCACTGGGCGGCCAATGCTATCTCCACGGCGGCAGCCAACAACTTGGTGGCCGGCTTCCCAGACGGCACCTTCCGACCCGAACAGCCCGTTACTCGCACCGAGGCGCTGGTGATCCTGACTAACGCCCTTGGCAACACGAGTGCCATCCCCGCGGCTCAGCCGAGCGAGCTGTTCAGCCGCTACCGCGACGCGGCAGCCATTCCCAACTGGGCCCTGGCACAACTTGCAGCCGCCAACCGTGCCGGCCTGATTGTCAATTACCCGGATCCTATGCTTTTGGAGCCAAACCGCCCTGCCACCCGTGCCGAGGTGGCCGCTTTTACCCACCAGGCCCTGCTCAATCGGGGATCCCTGGTGGCCCAGAACCCGAGCAGTTGGGTTTCCACCCCCCCGGCGGGCTTTGACCTGCACCTTTCCACGCTGGCGGCGGGCACCCTGATGCAGACCACCACCCCCTTCAACGAGCGCCTCTTCATCGCCCCCAACGAAACTCGCCCCCTGTCCTTGATCGTCCGCACCCCGATTCGCAACGCCCAGGGGGACATCCTGGTGCCTTTCGGCTCGCGGGTGGATGGCCGCTTTGAGCCGGCACCGGGGGGCACGCGCTTTGTGGCAGAAAGCATCATCGCCAACAACCAACTGTTCCCCTTGGCTGCCCAATCGGATGTGATCCACGATGTTAAGGATCCTCGCTACACCACCACGGGCAAAATCATCCAAGATGCGGCCATCGGCGCGGCAGCGGGCGCCATTCTCGGCTTGGTGACCGGCGACAATGCCATTGCCACAGAAGAAGTGCTGGGGGCTGGGGTGGCCGGAGCGGTGATCGGCAACGTCACGGCGCCACAGGTGGTAGTTTTGGATCCCAACCAGGTGATCGAGCTGCGCCTCACCCAGGATCTGGCGCTGGTCCCTCAATCCCGCTAGCGGCGCGGGGGTGTCCGTTGCAACAAGACACAGGCGATACAACTTCGTCACCGTCTTTCCATCGGTGAAGCTGGGCGTTGCCTCGATCCCCAACTCCGTATCCCCCCGTACACGGGGGGATATAGGGGGGGCCGGGGTTGGGAGTGAGGGCAAAAGGCTATCTTCTCAGCCAATCCAACAGAGTCGTTCCCCCCAGCCACAGGCCCACCAAAATGGAAGTGGTCAGCAGCCCCGCCGCCACACAGATCAGGGATCCCAAGCTGCACAGGATCCCGTCCTCTTCGAGGAGGCCAAAGGCGGTGACGAAGACCCCCATCGCCGGCAGGGTGTTGGTGCCGGGCACGGGAATGATCATGGAAATACCCATCAAGCTGATCAAGGTGCTCAGCCAGACCTGGCCCAGGCGGCTGGTGCAGACTGGTTGCCAACGGGGGCAGGCAACTTTTTCAATGCGCTGCAACCACGGGATCCCGGCCTGCACCCACTTTTGAAATTGCTTCCGTTCAATGGATGTCTGCAGCACCCATGGCGGCAGCCAGGGGGTGGTTCGCCCCGCCAGCATTTGTAGGGCCAGCAGCAGAATAACCACGCCAAAGGGAGTGGAATAGCCAGGAGCTGGCAGAGGCAGAGCAGAAGGGAAGGAGAGCACCGCCAAAAACAAGCCAAAGCTGCGCTCGCCCGCCAGTTTGAGAATCTCTTCAAGGCGGATGGGTGGGGATCCCTCTGGGTAAGGCTCGGGCTGCTCTGGATGGGCGGGAAGGCAGGCAAATCGGGCCAGCTCTTGCGATAGACGAGCCATAGGGGGGGCTGCAAACGGTTTGGGAGCCAACGATAGCCTACTGCAAATCCAAGGTTTGTTGGATATCTTGAACAAAGGGGTGGTCTTGGAGGGGTAAGATGAGCGGCGAAGCGCTGGGCAAAAGGTTGGCTAGCGGTAGCCTTGGAGAAGGTCTGGGGAAGCGTGCTCCGCTCAGCAAGGGAATAGGCAGGTTGGGGGGGACGCTGTTGCTGGGATCCCTGTTGGTGGCAGGGCGCGGTGTGGCCCTGGCCGAAGCGCAGTTGGAGGTGGGTACCTCCACCACCTTGCCCCCGCAGGCGGCGCCGCCGGTGTTGCCTCCCCCGCCGGTGGGAGTTCGACAAATTAGAGAGGATACCGATCCTGAGCAAACCGCCGATATGCCCCTTTCCCTTCTGGCCGAGCAGGTGCTGGAGGCGGTGTGCGAAGCGCAAATCGATCCCCAACGGGCCCTGGCCCTCATGCCCGACCTGAGCGAGTCCCACATCCGCGCTGCCTGTCCCAAGCGGCTGGCCCCCCAGTCCCTCCGTAGACGGGGGGATATAGGGGGGGGAGTACAGGCCGGTCAAAGCTTGGCGAAATTGTAGGGAGCGGTGAAATTGTTGTAGCGAATGCGCAGCCGTCCCTGAAAGGCTCGATCCAGCTCCTCCACTTTTTGGGCAAAAGCCGGCTCATCTTCCCAGTTGATGAGAAACGAGCTGTTGTAGGCCATGTTTTCCGTAAGCAGCTCTCCCTCGACGCGATCGCTGGCCAGAGAGCCGAGGGCGGCTGTGAAGGTTTGGGCAATGTGTTGGCGCCGTTGCTCCAGCATTTGCTCCAGAGCCTGCCCAATTTCCACTACTGCATCTAGCCCCAAGGGGGTGCCAGCCATCTCGTCCCGCCGGGCTTTCAGGGCCGGGTTTTCCTCTAGCCCCAATTGGAGCTCTTGCTGGGGATCCCAGAAGACTTTTACCCCCACCTCCCGTTTGCCCTCCAGGCGCTGCAGCAGGGCCAGCAGATCGGCCAGGTGCGGTTTGATCAAATCCTGCTCTACCTGATCCCAGCCGCTCACCACCAGGCCAAATTGCAGCGGCAGCAGGGCGCGGTATCCCTCGCTCATCACGGTTTCTAGGACAGCTTCGTGGGCCAGCAGATTGGCCCGGCTGGCCAAGTAGCGCTCCTGGCGAGCCTGGGAATAGAGAAAGGCCAAAGATCCCAGCACGTGAATCCCCACCGGCTGCTTGTCCAGCCCCACCACATTCAGGTGGCGCGGGCCGGGGGCAGCGACGATCCCGTAGAGATAGAGGGTGCTATTGGGATTTGCCGTTGGCATGGCTGCGAGCATCTCCGATCAACCAGGTGAGGTTGGACTCTTCCGTGTCGATGGCATTGCCATCGGAGGAAATACAGTAGCGACCCATCACCATCTGGTGGCGCAGGGTAACTCCTGCAGCGATTTGGGTGTAGTTGAAGATGAGGCTGCCATCCAGCGTACACCCTTCGTTCAACACACAGCCGTAGCCAATGGCTGTGGGGCCGATGAGCTTCACCCCGTCTGCCAGGTAAGTGCTGGCCCCAATGTAGACCGGCGGCTCGATATGGATGCGATCCCAGTTGGCGCGGATGTTGATCCCCGTCCAGACGCCGGGCCGAATCTGGATCCCGGGCACCTTGACCCCCTTGATCTCGCCGCGCAGCACCTTCTGTACCGCCAGCCAGTAGTCAGGGGTACGGCCAATGTCCACCCACTGGAAGTCGGCCTTGAGGCCGTAGAAGGGGGCGCCGGCTTTCACCAAGGCGGGGAAGAGATCGCTGCCGATGTCATAGGGGCAGCCGGGGGGGATGTAGTCCAGGACTTCTGGCTCGAACACGTAGATGCCGGTGTTGATGGTGTTGCTGAGGGCCTCTTCCTGCCTGGGTTTTTCTTGGAAGGCGGTGACCCGGCCCGTCGCATCGGTTACCACCACGCCATAGCTGGAGACTTGGCTGGGATCCACCTCTCGCAACACCACCGTGGCCAATGCCCCCTTAGATTTGTGAAAGTTGACCACCTGGGTCAGGTTGAGGTCGATCAGGGCATCGCCGCAGAGCACCACGAAGGTGCTGTCGAAAAAACCGGAAAAATCCTGGATCTTGCGCATGCCACCGGCGGATCCCAGGGGTTCGGCCACCGGCTGGCCGTTCTCGAAGTGGCCCTCGAAGGAAAAGCCGATGTGTACTCCCCACTGCTGGCCATCGCGAAAGTAGTCTTCGATCTGGTGAGCGAGGTGGCTGGTGTTGATCATGATTTGGTCGAACCCATGTTCCCGCAGCAGCTCCACCAAGAACTCCATGACCGGCTTGTGCAAAATCGGGATCATCGGCTTGGGCATCATGTAGGTGATGGGCCGTACCCGCGTCCCTTTGCCGGCTGCCAGGATCATGGCTTTCATGCCGTCCTCTCTCCTCCGGGTCTATCGTCTCCTGACTTTATCATCCCAGGATCGGCAGTCTGGATAACAGAAGAGGGTTTTCGCTCTGGGCTGGCCCCCCAGTCCCCCCGTGTACGGGGGGATAGAGGGGGGAATCGCCGCCAAGAGGCCGATCCTCTACAATCGAGGGGAAGCAACGCCCGCAACTGCTCTGCCGCTGTCAAGGCTTTACTCTCTATCTAGCCCTGGCAAGAGCAGGGATCCCGGACATCCTTCTATGTCGATGGCTTTCGGCCTCAGCCCCGCCCCGCATCCCGATACCCCAGCTTGCCGTTCCGCCGGCCAGCCGATCACCATTGCCCTGGCCAAGGGAGCCTTGCTGGCCGACGCTATCCGCTGCTTGCAACAGGTGGGGATCGATTTCAGTCGCTTTTTGGATCCCGGCAACCGCCTGCTGCGGATTGAATCGCCCACCCAGCTCAACGGGCAACGCTACGAGGCGCTGCTGGTGCGCAACCACGACGTGCCGGTGTATGTGGAGTACGGCCAGGCCCAACTGGGCATCGTCGGCTACGACGTCTTGCGGGAGCGCTATGCCGGCAGCGAGGTGCGAGTGGCCCACCTGCTGGATCTGAAGTTCGGCCACTGTCGCATGTCGGTGGCTCTTCGCCAAGAAAGTCCCTACACCTCGGCGGCCCAGTTGCCTCCCCATGCCCGCGTGGCTTCCAAGTTTGTCGGCTGCGCCCGCGAGTATTTTGACCGGTTGGATTTGCCGGTGGAAATTATCTCCCTCTACGGCTCAGTGGAACTGGCTCCCATCACCGGCATGGCCGATGCGATTGTGGACTTGGTGGCCACCGGACGTACCCTGAGGGAAAACGGCCTGGTGGAACGGGACTGCCTTTTCGAGAGCACCGCCCGCTTGATCGCCCATCCCACCAGCTACCGCGTCAACCAACAGCCCATCGGCGAGCTGGTGAACCAGATTCGGGAGCGCTGGCTGGGATCCCTGGTGGCGAGTGGCCCGCTTTGAGGGGGCCGCGAGGTCTTTGTAGAAGGGCAGGGGTCGGCAATCCAAGAAGTAGGAAAACGCAGCTACCCGACAGCTCTGCCTGGCCAGGAAACTTCTGCAAGCCCGGCCAAAGAGGGGATCACTATTGCGTACAATAGGGGCATTCGGGCTTATTTTCCCCAGCAGCATTGAGATTAAAACAGGTTTTTCGAGGTTGATTATGCGGTACCGTCCACTACTCGCCATCCTGTTGGCGCTCTGTTTGAGCGTCTTCGCCCTGCCGGCGGAGGCGGCCAAGGCCCCCTTAACCTACGACCAGATCCGCAACACCGGCAAGGCGGCCATATGCCCTTCCGTCTCGGACGATGCCCGCGGCCGCATCGAGGTGCCCAAGGGGGGATCCCTAAAGTTGACAGACGTCTGCTTCCAGCCGGTGCAAATTGAGGTGGAAGAAGAGAAACGGAACGGGGAAAAAGAGTTTATCAAGGCCAAAAACATCATGATCTCGGCAGCCACGCTGGGGCCGATTAAGGCTGAGGTCACCCCCAAAGACGGCGGGTTGGAGCTCAAAGTGGTGGACGGGATCACCTTTCAGCCGACCACCGGTCAGTTGCCCCGCCGCGAGCTGGTGCCATTTTTGTTTAGCGTGAAAGATTTGGTGGCCACAGCTCAGGGCTCCGCCATTGACCCCTCGACCGACTTTGAAGGGGAGTTCTTGGTGCCCGGCTACCACACCAGCACCTTCCTCGACGCGCGCGGGCGCGGCTCTAACACCGGCTACGACACAGCCGTAGGGCTACAGGCGGCCAAGGACGACTTCGCCACCAACCGCAAGGTGGACGAGGTTTCGCGGGGGAAACTGTCGCTGCGCATTGCCCGCGTGGATCCCAGCACGGGAGAGATGGGCGGCTCCTTCGTTAGCATTCAGCAGTCCAGCACCGAGCAAGGGGCACTGGAACCCCGCACCGTCCGTGTCCAGGGCTTGTTCTATGCCCGCCTGGCGCCGGAGTCTTGAAGAGAGCAAATTTTGGGCTTGAGGGGGCAGGGATCCGGTCGATCCCTGCTCACTCCTGTTGATACTCTGTCTGTCTGGGTTTGCCTGTTGGGGAAGAGGGCGGCGATGGCAGGATCCCACAGCGTTTGTTTTGATCGGGCTGCCGACTTTTACGATGCTACCCGCAGCTTTTTCCCCGCTGTAGAGGAAGAGATCGCCGATGCCATCTTGGCGACAGGGGGAGCCACTCCTGAGACCTATTTTCTCGAGGTGGGCATTGGGACTGATTCGGCGTGGCTACTCCTATTGCGGCGTCGATATTTCTAAACGGACGTTAGCTGAGCAGGTGGAAGCCTTCTCAAGGGGCTCATGTGCAGCAGGTAGCGGCGGCAGGTAGGTGTCTGCGCATCCACCCAGAGCCAGGCAAGTCTTGTAGGAAGGGTTTTCTTGTGGACATTGCGGCTGGAGGGGTGACGCCGACCTGAACGGTGCAAAGGTTACCGCCCTTTTGGGGCGTTCTATAAACCAGCCCCCCTGCCCCGCGTATACGGGGGGGTTCGGGGCTTGCTTGCTCTCTAAGCGAGCATGCTTCAGGGCTACTGTTCGCGTCAGCCGGACGGAGTCCTTCAACCCCATCCGCTTACGCGGGGCCGCACTTCTCTGGCTCGGCCTGCCCTCAACTTCCCAGACCTTCAGGGTAACCTTGCTAAGATTTCCATGGCAGGGATCCCGGGCTATGCAAGGCGTACTGCTGATCCTTTACATGTTGTTTGTCAGTGGCCTGATTGCCGTTGTCGGGGATCGGGTCGGGTATCGGATTGGCAAAAAGCGCCTCACCTGGTTTAACCTGCGTCCCCGCCACACGGCCGTTTTGGTAGCCGTGATTACCGGCGTGAGCATCTCGGCGCTGACCTTGGGCACGCTGCTGCTCCTCAACCGCTCTCTTTCGGAAGCCCTGTTCAGCTACACCAACCAAATTGCCCAGGCAGAGCAGGAGCTGCGGGCCCTCAACCGCCAGAAAGCTCTGCTGGAAGCGGAGAATGCCACTCTCAGAGCCGAGCGAGACCGCCTCAAGCTGGATCTCGACCAATTTCGCAGTCAGCAATCGGCAGCCCAGACACGCCTGAGCGAAGTCCGGGATCAACTGGCTATGGCGCTACAAGAGCGGCAAGAGGCGGAGGCGAAGCTGGCGGCAGCCAACGAGCAACTGGCCCAAGTGCAGCCCGGCCTGGAGCGGGCCCAGGCGGAGTTGGAGGCGGTGAAGGCAGAGGTGGAGGCGGCCCGAAAGATGATTGCCGATCTGGAGTCGCAAAAGCAGGCTCTGCAACTGGATCGGGATCAACTGGAGCGCTCTCTGGATACGGCGCAGACGGCCCTGAGCCAACTGGAAACTCAAAAAAAGCAGCTTGAGCAGGAGATCGCGCAGCTCAACCAGTTAGCGGTGCGGCTGCGGCGGGGAGAGCTGGCCATTCTGGCGGGAGAAGTCCTGGCTACAGGAGTTGTGCAAACGCCAGCAGGGGCAGACCCGGCGGCAGTCCGGCGGCAGTTTGAGCGAGTTTTGGCCCAGGCAGAACAGCGGGCCCTTGCCCTCGGCTCCCGGCCCATCCCCCCTCTGGAGAACGCCATCCTCATCCGCCGCGAGGAGGCCGACCAAGCTCTGGAAAAGTTGAAGGAACCTGGTAGCTGGGCAGTGCGCATCCTCTCCCTCACCAATCGGCTTAAGGGAGAGCCTGTGCCTGTGCTGGTGGAGATTTACCCCAACCAGCGCATCTTCGCCAGGGGATCCGTGCTGGCGCAGGGTGTAATCCAGCCAGGCTTGAGCGAGAACGAAATCCAACAGCGGCTGCTGGAGCTCCTCAACCAGGCCAATCAGCGCTCCCAGGCAGAAGGCCTCCTCTCGGATCCCATCACCGGCACTGTCGGAGAATTCTCGCAGGTGAAGTTCTTGGAAGTTGTGCAGCATCTCCGCCAGAGCACTACCCCCCTGGATGTGAAGCTGGTTGCTGACACCGACATCTACACGGCGGGGCCGCTGCGGGTGAGTTTCCTGATGGCGGAGGCCTCTGGCCAGCAGGGCACCACCCCCGTTCAGCAGGCGGGGCAGATTGGGGGATGAGGGATCCACTCCATCTGGGCGGGCTGGAAGAGGGGCGAGTGCTGATGGGTTTTGACCCGGGGCGGGACAAGTGCGGCCTTGCCGTGGTGCAAGTTCAGCCGGCGTGGCAGGTCTTGCATCGGGAGGTGGTCTCAGCCGGGGAGGCCTTGGCCAGGTTGCAGGCCCTCTGGCAGCAGTTTGGGGCGGAGCGGCTCATCCTGGGAAATCAGACAACGGCGCGAGGCTGGAAACGGCAACTGGAGTCGCTCCTCCCACCCCAACAGATTGTTCTGGTGGACGAGAGGCACAGCTCAGAAGAAGCCCGGCGGCGCTACTGGGATTTTTACCCACCGCGGGGATGGGAGCGGCTGTTGCCCAAGGGGATGCGGGTGCCGGACAAGGCTTACGATGATCTGGTGGCCCTGATTCTGGTGGAGCGGTACTGGCGTGGGCAAGCAAGGGCTGAGCCGACGTGAATTTCTGTACGGGCTCCTGCTGGGGCTGGCGGTGGCCGGCTGTGGCGGGCCTAGGGGCTCTCTGCCCCTCATTCTCGCCCTTAAACAGGGGATCCCGGCCAGCTTGGTGAACGAGTTTCGCCGCCGCACCCAGGTTCGCTTTCGGCTGCAACTGTTGGACGAGCGGGCCCAGTTGCTGGCCTACCTGCAGCAGAGCGTCCAGCCGCCTGAGCCGGCCTGGTGGGAGCCGGGGAGATGGTTCCGGCGACAGCCGCCAGCAGCGGCCCTGAGCCTGTTGGGAGCTGACGCCTTGGATCGGGCCATTGCTGCCGGTTGGCTGGATCCCTTGCCACCTGACCTCTTGGGAGAACGGTGGCAGCACTTGGATCGCCGCTGGCAGGCTGCTGCCCGGCGAGAGGGGCAGATCTGGGGCGTGCCCTGGCGCTGGGGGGTAACGGCCATTGCCTACCGCCGCGACCGGGTGAGCGACCCCATCCGGGACTGGGCGGATCTGTGGCGGCCTGAGCTGGCCGGCAAACTCACCCTGCCAGATCACCCCCGGGAGGTGATCGGGCTCGTCCTCAAAAAGCTGGGCCGCTCCTACAACGATCCCCTCGATCCCGAAGAGGCCGAACTGCGGCGAGAGCTGGGATCCCTGCACCGCCAGGTTCTGGCCTATACTTCCGCCGACTACTTGCCCATGTTGCGCCTGGCCGATAGCTGGGTGGCTGTGGGCTGGTCGCAGGATCTCTATGCCACCCAGGCCAACTACCCCGAGCTGGAGGTGGCGATCCCGGCTTCGGGATCCGCCATCTGGTGGGATGTCTGGGTGCGGCCGCATAGAGCTCACAACGCTTCCCCAGAGCTGGAAGGATCCCTGCTGGCCGACTGGATTGACTTCGTCCTAACCCCAGAGTTCGCCCCCCGCCTGGTGAACTTGAGCGGGATCCCTTCGGTTTGGCCGCTGGATTTGGCCCAACTCTCTCCTCGGCTGCGTCGCAGGGCTGACTTTCAGCCTTCTACCTGGGAGCGCGCCGAGATTTGGCGGCCTCTGAGCCCCGCCGAAGCCGAGTCCTACCTCCGCCTCTGGGACCAGATGCGGCGCGGCCTCTTGTAGCCCGGCTTTTTCCGACCCCGGCGGCCAAGGTGTGAGAACCGGCAAGTCTAGGGAGGCAACCAGGACCCTCTACTTGTCCTTTTTGCTCTTTTTGCCCGCTTTGGGTGTCTCCGCGACGGCCTGTTCCAGTTGCAAGCCAGCAGGGTTTGTGGCCGCCTCTGCAGAAGGCTCAACCGCCTCAGGGATCCCAGACGCCTCTGCTTCTACAGAAGGGAGAGCTGCCTGCGGCTCTGTTGCAACCTCCCCCTCAGCTTTCGCATCGACAGGAGGCTCAACTGCCTCGGGGATCGCGGATCCCTCTGGCTTCTCGGCCTCAAACTCCGTCTCCGGCACCCCTGCCCTAGCCGACTCAGACCTCTCCTGCCGGTCTTCACCCTCAGAGCGGGGCGAGAGGGTGGGCGGTTCGGTGGGGTTGCCTTCGCTATCGACCCAGTTGACCGTGGTTTGGGACTTCAGCCAGGCCATCACCTTGTTGGCGAGCAGATCTTCGTGGACTGCTTGGCGGACTCGCTCCCGATCCAGCTTCTGCCCTTGCTGCGCATAGGCCGCCATCACCTCTTCCACCTCGACTTCCAATTCGTTGGGGCCTACGGCAATCTGCTCCTGCCGGACGATAGCGCTCAGAGCCAAGGTGCGCCGCAGCCGGTTGATGGCCTCGGGCCGGTGGCGCTCCATCAACTGGTTGAGAGTTTCCGGCGGCAGTTGGGACAAGAACTTGCGGATCTCTCCCGGCGTGACCCCTTGCTGCTGCTGCAGCGACTGAAGGCTTCGGGCCAGCAGTTGTGTCGTTTCTTGCTCGACTAGGGTCTCCGGCAGATCCACCTCGGTGGTTTCCAAGATGGCATTGAGGATGGCCGTCTCCAGGTTCTCCTCAGATTGCCGCAGGGCATCTTGCTCGAGGCGCTTTTGCAGGTGTTCCCGCAGTTCGGCCACCGTCTGAAACTCGCTGATCTCCTGCACAAAGGCGTCATCCAGCTCCGGCAGCTCTTTGGTCTTGATCTCTTTGAGGCAGACGGTGAACGTAACCGTTTTCCCGGCCAACTCTTTTCTGAAGTAATCGTCGGGGAAAGTAGCTGTGATCTCCTTGGTTTGGTCGAGCTGCATGCCGACCACGCCCGCCACAAAACCAGGGATGAAGTTCTCCTCTTTGAGCTCCAACTGAAAGTCCTGGGCGGCGATTTCCTCCAGAGGATTGCCCTCGGCATCGCGGGCTTGAAAATCGATCACCACCACATCCCCCAACTGGGCGGGCCGATCCTCCACCGGCAAGAGGGTGGCCCGCTGATCCCGCCACCGGTCGATGAGCTGGTCGATCTGTTCGGGCTTGACGGTGACGCGGGTGGCCGTGACGGTCAGGCCCTTGTATTGGCCGACACGGGCTTCGGGGTACACCTCCACATACCCCGAGAAGCTGAAGTCGGCCTCCGGGTTGAAGCGATCCAGAAGCTGCTCCACCTTGTCGTCCAGCTCGAAGCGGCTGATGGGATGCAGTTGGGTGTCCTTGAGCGCCTGTTGGATGGCCTCGTTGATCAGGTCATCGACGGCACTGGCCATGACGCGCTCGCGGCCCACCTGGCGTATCACCAGGTTGCGGGGAGCTTTGCCCTTGCGAAATCCGGGGATCTGGATATTCCGCTCCAGTTGGCGCAAGGTTTTTTCGTAGGAGCGCTTAACCTGGTCGGCTTCTACCACGATCTTGAGGCCAACCCGGCTGCCAGGACGTTTTTCTTGTGTGACCTGCATAGGAAGTGATGGGCTAGTGGAAGAGGCAAGCAGAATTTCAATTTTACCCCAACTGCTTGGAGATCGACGGGATCCATTCGGAACAGTTCTAGGCAGGGGATCCCTCTGTGGTGACTTCCTTAACGTCCTGAATGTCTTCCTGGGGCTCGGCACGCTTGCTGGGGGGCAGTTGCTTGACTTTGGCTTCCAGCTCCACCACCATTTCCTTCAGCTCGCTAATGGTGACTTCCTTTTCTTGCAACTGCCGATTTTTCTCGCGGGCTTCGATGCTGAATTGGAGACGCATCCAGAGGCTATAGAGCCAGGCAAGGGCGGCCCCGATCCCGGCAGAGGCCAACAGTTCGATCGCCAGCGGGCTTTCAACGCTGACGCCGGGGGCAAAGGTAATCGTGACCGGGCTGGCGTTTTGCATGGCGAAAAGAGCGATTCCCAGGAGGGCCGAGAACAGGATCAGGTAGTTGAACAGTCGCATGCTTTTCTCCTCAGAGGGATCCACGACGGCTTGCCAGCACCAGAATACCCACAAACGGGGGTTGATTTGTTGGCCCAAGAGATCTCAGAAGAACCAGCCATAGCTGTGTAAGCCTTTGCCCAGAAAGTTCACCCCCAGATAACACACCCAAACCACCCCAAAGCCCAAGCTGGCCAAGAGAGCGGGGCGCTTGCCCTGCCAGCCTTTGGTGATGCGGGCGTGCAAATAGGCGGCAAAGACCAACCAGGTGATCAAGGCCCAGGTTTCTTTGGGATCCCAGCTCCAGTAGGTGCCCCAGGCTTCGTTGGCCCAGACGGCGCCGGCAATGATGCCGATGGTCAGCAGCGGGAACCCCAGCCCGATTAGCCGGTAGCTGGTGTTGTCTAAGATTTCCGCCAGGCTCAGCCGTTGCAGCGGGATCCCTTCGGGTGCCGGTTGGGGAGGGGGTTCAGCCGGTCGGGGGGAGCGGATCCCGGCGTAGACCAGTTCTGCAGCGGGCGATGGCAGGGTGGCTTCTGTCCATTCGGGGTGGGTTGCAGGCTGGGAGGGTCCAAATTGCAGGCCGAGGGAGTTGCCCTTTAACTGAACTTCCTGGCCGCGGGTGACGATGAGAAAAGCGATGGCCAAAAGGGATCCCACCAAGAGGGCTGCATAGGCCAGAAGCATCACCGTTACATGCATCATCAGCCAGTTGGATTGCAAAGCCGGCACCAGTGGCTGGGCCTCCTGCATATCTGCCGGCAGGGCCAGGGCGGCAAAGGCCACAACGCCCGTCGCCAGCGGGGCGGTCGTCACCCCCACCCAACGGCTACGAGTCCAGTGGAGAGCCAGCAGATGCAAGGCGGTGATCCCCCAGGCCAAGAAAAACAAAGACTCGTACAAGTTACTCAAGGGGAAATAGCCGGCATCGATCCAGCGGGCCGTCAGCAGGGCGGCGATCGTCAAGTTCGCCCCGATCATCCCCGCCAAGCCCAGCTCCGACAGAAGCTGCACCTGGGGAAACGCTGCCCCGCCCCAATAAAACAGCATGGCCCCTAAGCAAACGGCAAAGGCCACGTTGTTGAGCAAAGCCTGCCACTGAGCTAGATCCAGGCCTGCAAGGGCCGTTATCGCCAACACAGCCATACCTGACCTCAGAAGTTCTCCTGACCTGGCTTGGGCCAGACCGCTGATCCCATTCTAGGGCGGGGGAGGGGATCTTCCCCAAAGGACACATGCTGGTAATGTGGGGATGGCTTATCTGCAGCTCGGCAGGATACCGAAAGTGTTGGGATGTGAGGCTCATGCAAAGACACGCGGGAAAGGCCAGAACCTGGAGATGGGGATGGTGGATGGCTCTGGTGGCGGCTCTTGTGCTGGTCGCTTGCGCTGGATCCCCGCTTGAACAGCCCCAGGAACAGCTACCTCAGCTCGAGCGGGTACCGGTGCCGCCGGAGATCGCCAAGCTGGATGCCTACTTGGAGCACTGCCGTCCGCGAGTACAGATCCTCAGCCCCCAACCCGGAGAGGTGTTGTCGGAGCGGCAAGTAACCGTTCGCTTTGCGGTGCAGGGGTACCCGCTCTTTAAAGATCCGCAACTGGGCCTTGGCCCCCATCTGCACGTGGTGCTGGACAACCGGCCCTATATCGCCCATTACGACGCCGATGCTCCCCTCGTTTTCGAAGATTTGGAGCCGGGATCCCATACTCTGCGGGTGTTTGCCGGCAAGCCCTGGCACGAGAGCTTTAAAAACTCCGAGGCCTACGCCCAGGTCAGCTTCCACGTGCTCGCCTCCACACCGGAATATGTGCCGCAACCGCAGTTGCCCCTGCTCACCTACAACCAGCCCAGCGGCAGCTACGGTGCCGAGCCGATCTTGGTGGATTTTTGGCTGGCCAACGCCCCGGTGCGCGAAAGTTTGCTGACCGACCTGCCGCGGGATTGGCGCATCCGCTACACCCTCAACGGCCAGTCCGGCCTGCTGGATCGCTGGGAGTCTTTTTACTTGAAGGGCTTGAGGCCCGGTCGCAACGTGATGGTGGTGGAGCTGGTGGACAGCAAAGGGGATCCCATCCGCAATGTGTTCAACAGCGCTGCCCGCGAGATCACCTACACCCCCGGGGGCCAAGACACGCTCTCCAAGCTGATCCGCGGCGAGCTGAAAGCGGAAGAGGCCCTGGCCATTGTGCAGCCTCAGCCCACGCCGACCCCAACACCCACCCCGACGCGGACGCCCCCCCCCGGGCGCGCGGCCCCCCGCCGCGCCCGAGCCGCCGAGGGGGGAGT
>NZ_JANSHO010000072.1:45233-56262 GCF_047502635.1 Synechococcus sp. RC10B2 | reverse complement strand
TGTTTGGAAACAAACAGAATGCTATCGCTGCATAGTTGAACAGTGATGTTCAGCAATGTTCAGCGTAAATGTATCAGATTTAGGGTGGTAGGATTTCCTTGTTCTGTAGCGCCTTGGTAACCATGACACCTGAGCAAGAGCAGTGGCTGATTCGGGCCGTCCAGGAGTTGCAAGCTGCCCAGCAGAACCAGCAAGTTTTGATCCAAGAGCTGCGGGAAGGGCAGGCGATGCTGGCGCAGTTTTTCCGCGAGGCGCTGGATCGGTTTGATGCGCGCACCCGAGCCATTGAACGGCGCACGGAAGCTGTGGAGCGCCGCACCGAAGCTTTGGAACGGCGCACCGACGAGATGGCTCAAGAGATGAGGGAAATGCGGCAGGAGATCCGGGATCTGCGCCGCGATTTTCGCGATTTTTTAGAACGACGGTAGCCCCTCACCCCCGGCCCCTCTCCCTCAGGGAGCACTCCCTCACCCCCGGCCCCTCTCCCTCAGGGAGAGGGGAGTTAGTAGGGAGCCGCGCTGGATTACTCTAGAGGGAACTTTCACTGAGCTGGATCAGCCTTTTCCCTTCCTTGCGAGTTTGTCTATGTCTGTTATCCGTGCCCTGCATACCCAGTTGGTGAACAAGGAGCGCTCTGCTGAGGAGATCGCGCGCGAATACCTGGAGCGCCTGCAGCAACTGGAGCCGCAGCTGAGGAGCTTTATTACCGTGACCGAAGAGCTGGCCCTGCAGCAGGCTAGAGCGGTGGACGCCCGCATTCGCGCCGGGGAGACGATCGGCCCCTTGGCCGGGATCCCGTTGGCGGTGAAAGATAACCTTTGCACCCAAGGGATCCGCACCACCTGCGCTTCCCGGATGCTGGAGGGGTTCATCCCGCCCTACGAGTCGACGGTGACGGCGCGGCTGGCGGCTGCCGGCATGGTGACGGTGGGCAAGACCAACCTGGACGAGTTTGCCATGGGCAGTTCTACGGAAAACTCGGCCTTTCAGCGCACCGCCAACCCCTGGGACCTGACGCGGGTGCCGGGGGGATCCTCAGGCGGGTCGGCGGCGGCGGTGGCGGCAGACCAGGCGGTGGTGGCCCTGGGATCGGATACGGGGGGATCGATCCGCCAGCCGGCGGCCTTCTGTGGCGTGGTCGGCCTCAAGCCCACCTATGGGCTAGTCTCCCGCTATGGGCTGGTGGCTTTTGCCTCCTCTTTGGATCAAGTGGGGCCCTTTGGGCGCACGGTGGAGGACGTGGCCCTGCTGCTGCAGGGGATTGCCGGCCATGACCCCCTGGATTCCACCAGCCTCAAGGTGGAGATCCCGGACTACAGCCAGGCTTTGATCCCGGATATCAAGGGGTTCAAGATCGGCGTCATCCGCAACCTGCTGGGGGAAGGCTGCAGCGAGGAAACCCGTGCTGCTGTGGAAGCCGCCATCCAACACCTACAGGAGCTGGGGGCGGAGATCCTGGAGATCGACTGCCCCAGCTTTCGCTACGGCCTGGCCACCTACTACATCATCGCCCCTTCGGAAGCTTCTTCCAATCTGGCCCGCTACGACGGCGTCAAGTACGGCCTGCGGGAACCCGCCGACTCGCTCTTGGCTATGTACGGCAAAACGCGCGCCCGCGGCTTTGGGCCGGAGGTGAAGCGGCGCATCATGATCGGCACCTATGCCCTCTCTGCCGGCTACTACGACGCCTACTACCTCAAAGCCCAGAAGGTGCGCACCCTGATCAAGCAGGATTTCCTCAGGGCCTTCGAGAAGGTGGATGTGCTGGTCAGCCCCACCACCCCCACGCCGCCCTTCAAGGCGGGGGAGCGGGAGGATCCCTTGAGTATGTACCTGTGCGACCTGATGACGATCCCGGTCAATTTGGCGGGCCTGCCGGGGCTGAGCCTGCCCTGTGGCTTTGCCAACGGTCTGCCCATTGGCCTGCAGATCATAGGCAACGTCTTGCAGGAGAGCAAGGTGCTGCGGGTGGCCTATGCCTATGAGCAGAGCACCGACTGGCACAAGCGGCGACCTCCCCTGGGACAGCCCCCCCTTGAGCAGGCCCAGGGAACCGCTCAACAGCCCAAAGCCAAGAGCAAGTCCACCAAGGGGAGCAAAAAATCCAAAAGCTGAGCCCACTAGGCCATGCCCATCTGGTTGGCTGCCGAGAAGCGCTCCATGAAGCGCAGGAAGCGCTCCCATTCTGCTTCTGTTTCCATGTCGTAGATCACTTCCAAGGCCTTGAATTCCCCGTTCAAGAACTTGGCTTTGATGTTGCGGGTGGTCAGCTCCCCTTCCTCGTCGATCATCCGCATGCCAAGGATGCTTTGCGTGTCGGACTTCAGCTCCTCAAAGCGAAAAATGGCGGATCCCCGCTTGCCGGTTTTGGATTTCAGCAACCGCACCTGCGTTGGCACTTCTGGAATACCGGGAGAAAACTCAATAGTGGCCATAATTTTTAAAAAAACTCATTCAAGTCATTATAGTTGTTCCAAACACGATGATTAAGACACTTTGTCGCTGACCCAAGCGATCCCCGCCCCTAGCGGCCCTCACCCCCAGCCCCTCTCCCAAGGGGAGAGGGGAGCTGGAGATCGATGGATAAGCTGTTTCCCAGCCATTTGCTAGGTGGGGATCGGATCCCCGGCCAGAAACTTTTTCAACTCCCAAGCGGCCATCTGCTCCAGGTGGTAACCGGCCTGGCGCTGCGCCTCGGCCACATCCGGGATCCGGTCACAGAGGGCAGCAACTCTAATGGGAAGGGGTCGGGCGGCCAAGTCGGCCCGGGCTGCCGGGGTGGCCTGGCCACAGAGAATCAGCAGGGGCTTCTGGGCCACCATGGCCTGCTCCAGCACCGCCCCCACTACCTTGCCCATGCTGCTCTGTT
Source organism: Synechococcus sp. RC10B2 (assembly GCF_047502635.1). Taxonomy (NCBI): domain Bacteria; kingdom Bacillati; phylum Cyanobacteriota; class Cyanophyceae; order Synechococcales; family Synechococcaceae; genus Synechococcus; species Synechococcus sp. RC10B2. The sequence continues at coordinate 53,393 of NZ_JANSHO010000072.1, read as the reverse complement.
CGTCAAGGCGGCCCTCGCCAGTTACCACCAGATCGCAGCGGCGGAGACGCTCCGGCAGGGCCAAGTGCTGGGCCAAGAGCTGGATCCCGGACTCCAGGGTGGCGCCCAAAAAAGCCACCAATCCTGCCCCCAGCCCGCCGGCGGCGCCGGCCCCTGGGATCCCCTCCACGGCCCGGCCCAGATCCCGCTCCACCACCCTGGCCCACTGCTGCAGTGCCTGCTCCAATTGCCGCACTTGCTGGGGAGTGGCGCCCTTCTGGGGGGCAAAGACGGCAGCCGCCCCCAACGGGCCAGTGAGGGCGTTCTGCACATCGCAGAGGCCGCGGATGCGCTTGCCTTGCCAAATGCGCTGTTTAGGTGGCTCGATGCGCGCCAGGCGGGCCAGCTCCCCTCCCCCCCAGCCGATGGGATCCCCGGCCCCATCCAAGAGGCGATAGCCCAAGGCCTGCGCCATCCCCGCACCCGCATCGACGGTGGCGGATCCGCCCAGCGCTATCCAAATCTCGGCGATGGGATCCCGGCAGACGGCCCGCAACAGCTCCCCCAGGCCATAGGTGGTGGTGCGGGTGGGATCCCGCTGCTCAGGGGGCACCAAGGTCAGGCCGGCCACCTGGGCTACTTCCAGCAGCGCCCGCTCGCCTGCCACCCCGTACTCGGCCCAGACGGGATCCCCCAGCGGGCCAGTGACCCACAGCCCTCGTTTCTCTCCCCCCAGCGCCGGCAACAAGGTCTCCAGCGTGCCCTCGCCCCCATCGGCCAGGGGGAGTAGCTCCACCTTGGCCTTCGGCAAGACCTGGCGGATGCCCCGGGAGATGCTCTCCGCTGCTGCCTTGGCTGTCAGGGATCCTTTGAAGCTATCCGGGCAGATCAAAACCCGCCGAGGTGGGCGGCTGAACTCAGATCCCTGGTCTGGTGAACCCATACCCAGCATCAGCCCTAAAACGTCCTCGGCGGCAACAGAGAGGATGGATTGAACTTGGCTGCGGGCCCGCAAGGCTGAGCCCGGAGCTATTGGGCACTGCCCCCCTCCGCTGTTGGAGGTTGATCCGGTGTTGAAGGTTGGGGAGAGGGGACGGCGGCGGATGAGTTGCCCAAAGACTGCTCCAGGGCCAGACGCTGCTCCATCACCCGCAGAAAGTAGCCACCCATCATCGCCCCGGAGAGCATTTTTGCCAAGCTCTCGCGGTTGGTGATGATTTGAACGCCAAATTGGTCTGGCGGCAAACTGCCCACCAAGCTGCGAATGTTGTGGCCCAAGATCTCCAGCACCTCCGGCGACGAGTTGCGGGCGATGTCTTGAAAAACGCTGGGATCCTGAGACTGCAGATATTGCCAGAGCCGGTTGTTGGGGCTGGGCGTTTGCGCGGCCTCAAAACCAGGAATGAAATTGATCGGGCTCGACATGGAGTCACCAAGCTCCCCAAACACAGCAAATCTAGCCCAACTCGGAGCTGTTGGCCCCATTCCTTAGGCCTTCGCAGCTCCGCCAATTGGGCTATGTCAAACCTAACACCCGAGCCTCGCCGCCTTCGGTACGGGATCCCACCCCTTTGAGGCGGCAAATGCCGTACCTCGGGAGGCGCCGCCTCGGAGATCAACCGTCGGCCTCGGGGATCCCCTCTGCCGGCTCCTCTTCAGCTTCCGCCGGATCCCTGATAAACGAAGCGGGCACCACCGTCACTCCTACAATGCTGTCCTCCGGATCCAAGCGCTGCACCAGCACCCCTGTCGCCTCGCGAGACTGAGTGGGGATGGCCTTGGCCAACTGGCGCATGACAATGCCTCTGGCAGTTACCAACAGGATCTCGTCCTCGGCATTGACGATGCGCAGGGCAGCCAGCTCATCCGACTCCTGGCGGAACTTAGTGGCGATCACCCCCTTGCCGCCCCGGTTTTGCCGGCGGAAGTGGTCGATGGCCGAGCGCTTGCCCCGCCCTTCTTTGGTAATCACCAGCACCCAGGGGTTGGCCAGCCTCTCCCCCTCTCGCTCAGCGGCCATCACCGACTCGGCAAAGATGATGTCCATGCTGACGATGTCGTCGCCGGGGTTGAGGGTGATGGCCCGCACGCCGCGGGTGGCTCGCCCCAGGGGGCGCAGTTGCTCGTCATCTGCCCGGAAGCGGATGCACATGCCCTGGCGGGTCGCCATAACCACATCGTCGCTGGAGCGGGCGCGGCGCACCCAGCGCAGCTCATCGTTTTCCTCCAGAGAGATGGCAATCAGGCCGTTGGAACGCACATTGGCAAAGGCGCTGAGGGCCGTTTTTTTGATGTAGCCCGCTCGGGTGAGCATCACCAAGTATTCGTCGTCGCTGAACTCGCTCACGGGCACCATCGAGGTAACCCGCTCTTCCCGAGTGATGGGCAGCAACTGGACGATGGCGCTGCCGCGGGCGGTGCGGCTCCCCTGCGGGATCTCGTAGGCGGGCAGGGTATAGACCATCCCCCGATCCGTGAAAAAGAGGATAGTGTCGTGGCTGCGACAGGCAAAAAACTGCTCGATGGCATCGTCGTCTTTGATGCGGGCGCCGGCCTTGCCGCGGGTGGCCCGCCCCTGCACCTGGAACTCTTCAAGGTCCATGCGCTTGATGTAGCCCTGCTCGGTGAGGAAGATGACCGTCTCGCGGTTCTCGATCAGATCGGCAACCTTGAGCTCACAGTCTTCCAGGCAGAGGCGGGAGCGGCGCGGGCTGGCAAAGCGGCTCTTGAGCTGCTGCAGCTCTTCGCTGATGATCTGCATCACCCGCTCCCGGCGGGCCAAAATATCCCGCAAATCGGCAATTTGCCTCACCAAGTCTTCGTGTTCGGCCTGGATTTTCTCCGCTTCTAGGGCGGTGAGGCGGCGCAGTTGCATCTGTAAAATGCCATCGGCTTGCGCTTCGCTCAGGCCCAACGTTGCCTGCAACTCAGCTCGGGCTGTGGCGGCATCGGCGGCTCCGCGGATGAGGGCGATCACCCGATCCAACTGCCCCAAAGCCAAAAGGTAGCCCTGCAACAGGTGATCCCGCTCTTCGGCTTTCTGCAGCTCGTAGCGGGTGCGCCGCTCGATCACCTCTGCCCGAAAATCCAAGAAAGCCTGCAGTGCGTCCCGCAGCGTCAGGGTGCGCGGCTCGCCGTTGAGGATGGCCAGCATGTTGACCCCGAAGTTGCTCTGCAGGGGGGTTTGCTTGTAGAGGTTGTTGAGCACCACCTGAGGCTGAGCATCCCGCTTCAGCTCGATCACCACCCGCATGCCCTCGCGGTCGCTTTCGTCGCGGATGTCGGCAATGCCCTCCAGTTTTTTCTCGTTGACCAGCTCGGCAATTTTTTCAATCATGGCTGCCTTGTTGGTTTGGTAGGGCAGCTCGGTGATGATGATGGCCTCCCGCGTCGGTCGGCCCCGCTGCTCGATGGTCTCCACCGTGGCCACCCCCCGCAAGGTGATGGAGCCGCGCCCGGTAGTATAGGCTTCGCGGATGCCTTCCTGGCCCATGATCAGCCCGCCGGTGGGGAAATCGGGGGCCGGGATCCACTGCATCAGCTCCAGGCTGGTCAGGTTGGGGTTGTGGATGAGGGCGATCAGGCCGTCCACCAGCTCTCCCAGGTTGTGGGGCGGGATGTTGGTGGCCATGCCCACGGCAATGCCAGAAGAACCGTTCAACAGCAACTGCGGGATCCGCGCCGGCAGCACCAGCGGCTCCTGCTGGGATCCGTCGTAGTTGTCGATGAAGTCGACGGTGTTGGCGTCGATATCCTGCAGCAGGGCTTCCTGGGCAAAAGCGGTGAGGCGGCACTCGGTGTAGCGCATGGCCGCCGGCGGGTCGTTGTCGATGGAGCCGAAGTTGCCGTGCCCGTCCACCAGGCGCTCCCGCATGGAGAAGTCCTGGGCCATGCGCACCAGGGCTTCGTAAACCGCCTGATCCCCGTGGGGATGGTATTTCCCGATCACATCCCCCACGACGCGGGCGCACTTGCGAAAAGGGCGATCCGCCGTCAGGCCCAGCTCGTGCATGGCGTAAAGGATGCGGCGATGCACCGGCTTGAGGCCGTCGCGGGCATCCGGCAGAGCCCTCCCGACAATCACGCTCATGGCGTATTCCAGGTAGGACTGCGCCATCTCCCGCTGCAGGTCGGTGGAGATGATGCGCGCGGTCAATTCGTTGTCGCTCATGGGTGGGGGTAGAGGTGAGGGATCCCGGTCGGCTTGGGCGCGGGCACGGTTCGAGGTTACAAAGCTGTCGCAGCAGCAATCGCCATTGCCGGCCAACGGTCGGCAACCCAGGAAACTAAAATAAAGTGCGCCTGCGTCTAGTCTACCATTGCCTTTTGCCGGGGCAGAGGGAGTTGCCCGGAGCCGCCCCCTGTCCCAAGGGGATCCCTGAAGACATTTATAGATAAAAATCTATCCTCTAATCGGGGCGTTATGGTAACGCTCAATGATAGGCTGCCTATAGCATTGAGGGCAGTGGGGCATGTTGGGCCAAGTGACGGGGCAAGGTGGGGGAGTGCTGGCTTGGCGTCGGCGTCTGAGCCTAGAAAACTGGCGTGGGGATCTCTTCGGTGGCCTGACGACGGCTATTGTCTCGCTGCCGATGGCCCTGGCCTTTGGGGTGGCTTCTGGTGCCGGGCCGGTGGCGGGCTTGTATGGGGCGGTGTGTGTGGGCTTTTTTGCTGCCCTGTTCGGCGGCACTCCCACCCTCATCTCCGAGCCCACCGGGCCGATGACTGTGATGATGACGGCAGTCATTGCCAAGGTTACCGCCAGCTATCCGAACCAGGGACTGGGGCCGGCCTTCACGGTGGTGATGGTGGGGGGCCTGTTTCAGGTGCTGTTTGGATCCCTGAAGCTGGGCAAATACATCACCCTCATGCCCTACAGCGTTATTTCCGGCTTTATGTCCGGGATCGGCTGGATCATGATTTTGCTGCAGATCCCGCCGCTATTGGGCCACGCCAGCCAGGGAGGAGTGATTGGGGCGGTGCAGAACCTGCCGACCTACCTGCTCAATCTCAAGATGCCAGAGCTGGGGCTGGGGCTGCTGACGCTTGCCATCCTTTTTGGCTATCCCAAGCCCTGGCGACGGGTGGTGCCGCCGCAGTTGGTGGCTTTGGTGTTGGGAACGCTGGTGGCCAGCTTGTTCATGGCCGATTGGGATTTGCGGCGCATTGGCCCCATCCCCACCGGCTTGCCCCAGGTGCAATGGCCGCAGTTGCCCTTTGCTTCCCTGGCCAGCTTGGTGTTGGACGGGGTGGTGCTGGGCATGCTGGGCTGTATCGACACCCTCTTGACGGCGGTGATTGCCGACAACCTCACCCGCACCCGCCACGACTCCGACCAAGAGCTGATCGGGCAGGGGATCGCCAACCTGGTCTCCGGCTTCCTGGGGGGCTTGCCGGGGGCGGGGGCGACCATGGGCACGGTGGTGAATATCCAGTCAGGGGGACGTACGCCCTTGGCGGGCATCACCCGCGCCCTCATCCTCTTGATGGTGGTGCTGTTTGCCGCTCCCCTCACCCAAGGGATCCCGATGGCGGTGCTGGCGGGGATCGCCTTTAAGGTGGGGGTGGATATCCTCGACTGGAGCTTCCTGAAGCGGGCCCACCGCCTCTCCCTCAAAGGGGCAGCCATTATGTACGGGGTGATGTTCATGACGGTGTTTGTGGATCTCATCGCTGCAGTGGGAGTGGGAGTGTTTGTGGCCAACTTGCTCACCATTCAACGCCTCAGCGAGATCCACTCCGAAGAGGTGAAAGCCATTACCGATGCCGATGATGCGGTGGATCTCACTCCCCGTGAGAGGGAATTGCTGCGCCAGGGCCGCGGCCAGGTGCTGTTGTTTTACTTGAGCGGCCCGATGATCTTCGGGGTTTCCCAGGCCATTTCCCGCCAATATCAGGCGGTAGCCTCCTGCCAGGCTTTGGTGGTGGACCTATCGGATGTGCCAATGCTGGGGGTTTCGGCGACCCTCTCCCTGGAAAATGCCATTCGCGAGGCCCTAGATCGCGGCAAACAGGTGTGGATTGTCGGCGCCAGAGGCCGCATCCGGCAGCGCTTGGAAAGCCTACGTTTGCCCCTGCCGGCGGAGCGGTTTGTGGAAAGCCGAGAGGCCGCTTTGGCCGAGGCCGTCGCCCACTTGGGCTTGGCGGCAAAACCCAGCCCCCTAGTTTGAGCCATCTCGACTGGCCCGAGGACAAAAGCTGTAGGCTTTTTGCAGCACCTCTATGGACTGGAAGGGTCGGATTGCCTACTTGGCAACCCTGCATCGCAAAGAGGAGGTGATTGCCCCTCTCTTGGCCGAGCATCTGGGGATCCAGGTGCAAGTGATACCTCTGGACACCGACCAACTGGGCACCTTCTCGCGGGAGCGGCCTCGGCCAGGGGATCCCCTACAGACTCTGCGCCTGAAGATTGCAAGGGCTTTGCAGGATCATCCTGAAGCTCTGGGCTTGGCCAGCGAGGGATCCTTTGGCCCCCACCCCCAGATCCCTTGGATCCCTTGGAACCAAGAATGGGTCATGCTCAGGGTTTTTGAACCCGGCGCGGAGCCCTTGGAGCTGGTCGGCTATGCAGAGAGCACCCAAACCAATTTCAGCCATCGCTGGGTGCAGAGCTGGGCAGAAGCGCTGGACTTTGCCCAAAGGGCGGGTTTTCCCCAGCACGCCCTGATCGCCCTCGACCAGCCAGAAAAGCCCCAGGTTATCCACAAAGGAATCCAAGACGAAGCTACCCTGAAGCAGGTGGTGGGGGAGCTGCTGGCTCGGCAGGGTGGCCTGCATCTGGAAACCGACATGCGGGCCATGTGCAACCCAACCCGGCTCCAAGTCATCGCAGCCGCCACCCAAAACCTAATCGCCAAAGCCCAAAGCCTGTGCCCGGCCTGCGGCACTCCTGGCTACTGGCAGATCCGCTCGGTCTCTGGACTGCCCTGCGGCCAATGTGGCGCCCCCACCCCCGTGGCCAAGGCTTGGGTATATGGCTGTGCTCGCTGTTCCCACACCCACACCGAGCCTGTGGCAGAGCCCTGGGCGGATCCCGCTCAGTGTGCCTTTTGTAATCCCTAGCTTTGTCCCAAGCTTGACGTCAAGCCCAGGCTTTCATCCCCCCAGAGGGGCTGATGTAAGAAAATAGGGATCCAACCCAGTGGATCCCTACTTAGCAACTTGGATGTCAGCGCAGGGATTTTAAGAACTAGAAAGTAAACACAGCTCGCAAAGCCCCCACGCCAATGGTTGGGTCGTTGTCTCCGGGTCTGCCGCCATTGGGGTTGCTCACAAAGTAGGCAGCAGGCGTTAGAGTAATGTACTCGTTGACCGGGAAGCTGTAGTAGACGTCCACAACGAAGGGGCGAGTATCCCACACTCCGTCGTTGTCTGTGGTCACGATTGGCTGCCCAAATACAACCCCGCCTTTGGCACCCTCCACAAAGAGGTCAGGGAAAACAAAGCCAAAGAGGAAACCATTAAAGTTTTCCTCACCCGGATCCACAGTGCCAGCCGGTACCACGTTGGGCAAGTTGTAATCCACATTGCCAGCAGTAAACCAGCCAGATACGATGACGCGGGGGGTAATCTCCCAGTTGGCAGCCACAGAAAAGGCGTTCACCTGTGCAGAGGTGGACACATTGGTTACTCTCAGAGGGCCACGGAAAAGAGCTGTACCGTTGGCCAAGAACTCAGGGCCATCGTTTGCCGTCTGCAGATAGGTACTGGCAAACTGCAGGTAAATCTCTAGATTTTCATTCGGCAGGAAGCCCAGCTCCACCGCGTGGGCGCTATCGCTACCGGTTATACCGCTGTCGCCGAAGCCCTTGCCTAAGGCTTGAGCGTTCCTGGTGCTGTAGCTGTAGGCCAAGCGCAGTTGATCGGAGAGTCGGTAGCGGAAGCCAAACAGAGCTCCACCTGGCACATCCGCCGTGGAGTTGGGAGCATCAGCAAAGTCGGAGAGAGCTTCGAAGGGTGTGCTGTAGTTGAATACATCGAACACACCTGAGCCAACGATACCCGTGTAGATGGTAGCTGCTTGGTTGAAAGCTGGGAATTGGTAGATCAGCTTGGCCAGGGTGAAAGTGCCACCGCCACGGCCGCCAAACTCAAGGCCGGGATCCCCATCAAAGAACTCAGTCACAGCATCGCGAGCTTGGAGACGAATGCGCAGGCGATCGCGACCCACAAAAGAAGCAT
>NZ_JANSHO010000072.1:0-45133 GCF_047502635.1 Synechococcus sp. RC10B2 | reverse complement strand
GGGCATGTTTCTCTCCTTGTTCTTTTCCTCACACCTTTTTGGCTGTAGGGATGTCCTCATAGAAGCGACAAACTGCCTACCTCAACAACGAGCCTGGCAATCGCGGACTCTGGGAAGACATGATACAGCCGAAGTCCACATCGTCTACCACTTTACACACTTTCTGCGCGAGACTCAATGCGAGACCCAACTGCGGTAGATGATCGAGGCTCGATATCCACTACTCTACCTCAGGGATCCGGCTCTGGCTAGCGGGTGTATCTCAAACTGAGACAGAGCTCTCAAGCTGCAAGCTCCGGTGGGGATGGGCGGTACCGGACTCGAACCAGTGACATCCTGCTTGTAAGGCAGGCGCTCTACCGCTGAGCTAACCGCCCCCGAGGGATCCCAGTCCACCGAGTTTAGCATTCCCAAAGGACTATTTCCCCATACCCAAGCTCTGCGCCTTCTGGTACACCTTGCCCTCGGTCAGGAGGGAGGGGGCGATGCAGATCTCCACCTGCTGCATTTCTCGGAGATTGGCAGCCCCCAGGGTGGCCATGCTAGTGCGCAGAGCACCCCAGAGGTTGTGGGTGCCGTCGTCCAGGCGGGCGGGGCCGCACAAGATCTCTTCCAGGGTGCCGGTGGATCCCACGCGGATGCGGGTGCCGCGGGGCAAAACGGGGCTGGGGGTGGCCATGCCCCAGTGAAAGCCGCGACCCGGCGCCTCCTGAGCACGGGCCAAGGGAGATCCGATCATCACGGCGTCGGCTCCGCAGGCGATGGCCTTGCAAATATCCCCGCCGGTTACCAAGCCGCCGTCGGCAATGATGGGAACGTAGGTGCCACTTTCCGTCAAGAACTGGTCGCGGGCGGCTGCACAGTCGGCGATGGCGGTAGCCTGAGGTACTCCCACCCCCAGCACGCCGCGGGAGGTGCAGGCAGCGCCGGGGCCGATGCCCACCAGGACTCCTGCGGCTCCCGCTTGCATCAGCTCCAGGGCGACATCATAGGTGACGCAGTTGCCGACCACCACGGGAATGGGCATGGAGCGGCAGAAGGCGGCCAGATCCAGCTTTTGCATGCCTTCAGGCACCTTGTGGTGGACGGAAACCACGGTGGCCTGGACGAAGAACAGATCCCCGCCTGCTTCCGCCACCAGGGGGCCATATTCAGCTGCGTGGGCGGGCACACAGCTAGCGGCCGCGATGGCGCCGGCCGCTTTGATTTGGCGGATGCGCTCTTGGATCAGCTCCGGCTTGACCGGCTCGCTGTAGAGGCGCTGCATCAGGGGAACGAACTCGTCTTTGCCGACCGCGGCAATCTGATCCAGCACCTCGTCGGGATCGGCGTAGCGGGTTTGGATCCCGTCCAGGTTGAGCACGCCCATTGCCCCCAGCTTGGAGAGCAAGATGGCCATCTTGACGTCCACCACGCCGTCCATGGCGCTGGCGATGATGGGGATGGGCCGTTGGATCCCTCCCAGGGTGAAGTGGGTATCCACCAGGCTGGGATCCAGGGTTCGCCTGCCCGGCACCAGCGCGATCTCATCCAGCCCGTAAGCGCGTCTTGCCTGCCGATTGCGCCCCAGTTGTGCGTTCATTTCCCTCCCCTCTGACAGGATCCCTTCTTCCTATCATGCCGCCAACGTGTGATTTGAGACTAGCAAGAGCCGGGTTTTCCCTCCGGTTTAGCTTCGCTTGTCTCTGCCTCAACGGAAGTCTGGCCGGTCTGGCAGAAGCCATACCCTCGCCCGAGTTAAAGCCCTTGTGGAGTTTCCGGCGAGGAAACAGGGCTCTTCCCTTGCAATGAGGGGGGCAGGGGAGTGAAAATGTGGCCTTCTTGCAGGTTGCCGAAGCTGTGGCAGCGCTCGGATCCCCAGCGGAAGCCGTAGAGGGCGATGTAGGCGCACATTAAGGCATCGACTTGGTCTTCGTAGTTTTTGAGTTGGCGGCCCCTAAGGGATCCCACCTCCACTTGGAGCAGGGGCTCGTGGCCTTGCAGAGACGGATCGGCGCTGGCCAAGGCGCGCAGATGTTGCTGGTACAGCCGCCACGCCTGTTCTCGTTGCAGCCAGGTGCGGCGGGGACGCGCTTTGTAGGGGAGGCTGCGGCTGAGGCCAAACAGGCTCACCATGGCGCTGTGGGGGAAGACTTCGGTGATCTGCCGGGCCAGGGATCCCTGCTCGATGCTGGCCTGCTCGCGAAAGCCATAACGGGAGAGAGCTTGCACCAGGGCCTCCCCTCGCACCTGGCCGTTTTTGGCCAAGAGGCGGCGGTTGGCCGGGTGGGCGCCAGCGGCATAGGCGCGAAACACCCGGTTCAGCTCGGCTTCCGCCCGCCGCTGGCCGCTGGGGTTGGGGACGCGCAGGGGGGCATCCACCGCCACCAGGCAGGGATCCCCTCCCGCTTGGGCTTGGATGAAGTCCACAATCTCCTGGTCGGTTTGCAAGAGGCGGTTGTCCCGCAGGTGGCCCGTCAGGTTCGGGGCTTGGGGATCCCCGCTCTCAACCTCCAGCGTTGCCACGCCAGAGGGGTTGCGGGCCGACCAGGCCAGGTCTAGGCCAATGCAGATTAACCGTGCCACGCCGCCTTCTCCTTCCGTTAGTAGGATGGCTCGCCCTCACCCCCCGGACGCCTGGGAGAGGGAAATGCCCAAGAATAAAGGGATCCCAGCCGGGATCCCGGAAGATGGTTGCTCTGACAAGGCAGCAGACTTTCCGCTAGCTGGCGAAGCCTCTGCCTCTTCCTGCCCGAAGATTAGTAGTCGTAGTCATCCACGCCGCCGCCACCGCCAGCGGGCTTGTTGCTCTTGGGCTCCGGCTTGTCTACCACGATGGCCTCGGTGGTGAGCACCATGCTGGCAATCGAGGCGGCGTTTTGCAGGGCAGAGCGAGTGACTTTGGCCGGGTCAACGATGCCCGCCTCAAACATATCCACATAGGCGTCGTTCTGGGCGTCGTAACCCACCGTGAAGGGTTTCTCTTTCACCCGCTCCAGCACGATCGAGCCGTTCTGGCCGGCATTCTCGGCAATGCGGCGCAGCGGAGCGCCCAGCGCGCGGGCAACCAGCATGGCCCCTACCAGCTCATCGCCGGACAAGTTGGCCTGCGCCCACTCCGTTACCGCCGGCATCAGGTGCGCCAGGGTAGTGCCGCCGCCGGGGACGATCCCCTCTTCCACCGCCGCCTTGGTGGCGTTGATGGCGTCCTCCAGGCGCAGCTTGCGATCCTTCATCTCAGTTTCGGTGGCCGCGCCCACTTTGATCACCGCCACACCGCCGGAGAGCTTGGCCAGGCGCTCTTGCAGTTTTTCTTTGTCGTAGGTGGAGTCGGTTTCTTCAATTTGGCGACGGATTTGCTCACAGCGGGCTTTGACAGCCGCTTCGTTGCCTTCCGCCACGATGGTGGTGTGGTCTTTGGTTACCGTGACGCGACGGGCCGAGCCGAAGGAGTCGAGACGGGCGTTCTCTAGCTTCAGGCCGCGCTCTTCGCTGATGACCTCACCGCCAGTGAGGATGGCGATGTCTTCCAGCATGGCCTTACGGCGATCCCCAAAGCCAGGCGCTTTCACCGCCACCACGCTCAGCACGCCCCGCAGCTTGTTCACCACCAGAGTGGCCAGGGCTTCTTTCTCGATGTCTTCGGCGATGATCAGCAGCGGACGACCGGCGCGGGCCACTTGCTCCAGCACCGGCACCAGGTCTTGTACCAGGGTGATTTTCTTATCGGTAATCAGGATGTAGGGGTTTTCCAGAACCGCCTCCATCCGCTCCGTGTCGGTGACGAAGTAGGGGGAGATGTAGCCTTTGTCAAAGCGCATCCCCTCCGTCACTTCCAGCTCAGTGGTCATGGACTTGCCTTCTTCCAGGGAGATCACCCCTTCGCGGCCCACTTTGTCCATGGCCTCGGCGATCATGCGGCCCACTTCCTCATCGTTGCCGGCGGAAATGGCCGCCACCTGGGCAATGGCTTTGGAGTCTTCCACCGGGCGGGCATGTTCGGCGATCTTGTCCACCAGGAACTTCACGGCTTTGTCGATGCCGCGCTTGAGGGCAATCGGGTTGGCGCCGGCGGCCACGTTTTTCAGCCCTTCTTTAACCATGGCGTGGGCCAGGACGGTGGCGGTGGTGGTGCCGTCCCCAGCCGTGTCATTGGTCTTGGAAGCCGCCTGACGGATCAAGGAGACGCCAGTGTTTTCAATGTGGTCTTCCAGCTCGATCTCTTTGGCGATGGTTACCCCATCGTTAACAATTTGGGGTGCGCCAAACTTCTTCTCCAGGACGACGTTGCGCCCTTTGGGGCCGAGAGTAACGGCTACAGCTTCCGCCAAAATGTCCATGCCGTGTTCAAGGGCACGACGGGCTTCTTCGCTAAAAATGATCGACTTGGCCATACTCAACCTCTCAGACGTGAATGAACTAAGGGCGATGTAGAGGATCGATCGCTGAATGAACTAAGGGCGATGTAGAGGATCGATCGCTGAAGGACTGAAAATTACTGAACGATAGCGAGAATATCCCGCTCGGCCAGCAGCACGTACTCATCGCTGCCCAGCTTCACTTCCGTGCCGGCGTACTTGGAGTAGAGCACTCTGTCGCCGGCTTTCAGTTCCATCGGGATCAGCTTGCCCTCGTCGTTGCGCTTGCCAGGGCCAACAGCAACCACTTCCCCCACCTGGGGCTTTTCCTTGGCAGTGTCCGGCAAGAAGATCCCACCTGCGGTTTTCTCGTCCTGCTGAGCGATTTTGACCAGCACGCGGTCGCCCAGCGGCTTCAGGGTAGAGACGTTAAGAGCCACTGCAGCCATGACGAATGTCCTCCTCTTTCCATTAATTCCGCTTCCCGAGGGGAAGCGACTTAGCACTCTCGACTTACGAGTGCTAGTTTATCAGCCAACTTTCTGGCCTGACAATAGCCTTTGTCGGTGGGATCCCGCTTTTGGCGGGTACGGTCGGGGTGCGGATCCCCCTACTTTTGGTGCCGGTGTGGGATCATGGCCTGAGTTGGGCTGGGTTGAGAAGGTGTGGATCCCGTTGTTTCAGGTGGATGCGTTTACGGCAGTGCCTTTTGCAGGTAACCCCGCGGCGGTGTGTCTGCTGCCCCAGGAGTTGCCAGAGGCGCTGATGCAGGCCATTGCCGCAGAGAACAATTTGTCGGAGACGGCTTTTTTACTTCCCCAGGGATCCGAAGGCGAGGTTCCCCACTATGGGCTGCGCTGGTTTACTCCCACCACGGAGGTAGAACTCTGTGGCCATGCCACGTTGGGCAGCGCCTATGTGCTCTTGACCGAGATTCACCCGGAAGCTCAGGGGGTGGCCTTTTCCACCCGCAGTGGCCGGCTGCAGGTGCGGCGGCAGGGGGAGCGGCTGGCGATGGATTTTCCCGCCCAGTTCCCGCAACCCTGGCCGGAAGGCCAAGAGCAGGTGGCTGCGGCATTGGGGATCCCTCCTCTGGAGTTGTACCGCGGCAGCATGGGGGTAGCGGTGCTGACTTCGGCCCAGCAGGTGCAGCAGCTGCAGCCGGATTGGGAGCGGGTTCAGGCACTGCCTGTTTCTGGGTTGATCGTCACTGCCTCGGGAGGGGATCTAGAAGACCAGCCAGATTTTGTCTGTCGTGTTTTTGCCCCCCAGTTGGGGATCCCGGAGGATCCGGTGACCGGGTCTGCCCAGTGCCTGTTGACACCCTATTGGTCGCAGCGCCTGGGCCGGACTGAGCTCAAAGCCCGCCAGCTCTCGGCGCGGGGAGGCGAGCTGTGGTGTCGCGATCTCGGCACTCGGGTGGAGATTGCCGGGCAGGCGGTGCTGGTGATAGCGGGAGAGCTGAGGATTCCCTAAAAAAACACCCCGGCTGGCTCCGAGGTGCTGGGAAGACTCTCGCGAAGAATAAGTGCGCAAGCTAGCCCAAAAGTTCTGCCGCCTGGATGAGCTCCACTTGCTTTTTCTTGAGCACTAGCAGAAGCTGGGTGATGGCCACCGCTGCCAGGAAGGCCACCAACCACTTCACCCGTTCCGGGTTCTGCACCACCAGATCCCGCTCCACTTGGCCAAAGCCGCCCACGTTGGGGTTGTTGGTAACCGGATCCCCTTCTTGGACGCTGTCGCCAATGTTAACCACCAACTCCGGCCCCGGCGGCACCACCAAGTGCTTCAGTCCGCCTTCAGTCTCGAAGCTGAGCACCCGCGTGCCCGGCAACTCGTATTCGGGCGGCACCAGGGCGGCCAGCTCAGGCGGCAGATCGCTGAGGTCAGATTCGATGGTGGCGATGCTTGTCAGACGACCCGTGGCAGGAGCGCGGAAGACGTTGTTGTTGCTGAGGCTGCCATCGGGGTTGATCTGGCCACGACCGCGGTTGGCGCCAATGTAAACCCGATATTTCATGAAGGCCACGGAGGGATCCTCCTTCGGGTCAGGGGCGACCACCGGGAAGACGATTTCCTGGTGCTGCTCGCCGGGCAGGGGACCCACCAGGAGAATGTTGGGCTTCTCGTCGCTGTAGGGAGTGATGTAGGTCTCAGCGGTTTCCTGGCGCTGCTCCTCCGTCATCTCCTCCTCGGTGGCCAGGCGGAAGCCTTCTGGCAACACCACCACAGCGCCAACGTTCAAGCCGCCCTTGCTGCCATCCGCCAACACCTGTTGCTTGCTCAAGTCATAGGGGATCCCGACCTTGATGGTGAACACCTGGCCCGGGGTAACTGCCTGCGGCACTTCGGCACGGGCAGGCATGGCGTTCAGGTGGCAGTTGGCACAGACGATTTTCCCGGTGGCCTCGCGCGGGTTGTCGTAGGCCATCTGGGCGTAGTACGGATAGGCTGCTGCCGGACGGGATCCCGTCCCCAGCAACAGCAGCAGCGCACACAAGGCCAAGTAAATTCGCTTCATAAGTTAGCTCAGAATCTCAATCAAAATTCTCGCAAGCCCTTTGGGGCAATCTCCTCAAAGCTCACAACTCATGCTCTAGCCAGGACTAGCGCAGCAACCTCTCTGGCCTTTTCCCCCACTTCTGACCCGGCTGTGGCCCCTTACAGGGGTCTCTCTGGAGCCTATCGTAACGCCTCAGGCCTCGCGGAAATCGGGGCCTTGCCAGGGGCTGAAGCGAACGTTGTCGCCGTCCACCGTGGCGCTCACCAGCTCCAGGGAGCGGGGAGCCGGCCCCCGGATGACCTTGCCGTTGGCCGCGTACTGGGATCCGTGGCAGGGGCACTTGAACAGGTTTTCCCCCGCGTTCCAGGGCACCACACAGCCGAGGTGGGTGCAAACCGCGTTGAGGCCGTAGTTGGCCACCGCCCCGTTGTCGATCACAATGTAGGTGGGATCCCCCTTCAAGCCTTGGGCCAGCACGCGATCCGTGGCGGCGTGAGTGGCCAACAGCTCACTGACGCTGATGGGCTTGCCGAGAGCATCTTGAGCTATCACACCTTCTCCTGCCCCACCGGAAGAGGGCGGAATAAAATACTTCACCACCGGGTAGAGGGTGCCCACCACCACCACCCCCACCGAGCTGCTGAGGAGGGCATTCAGAAAAACCCGCCGGCTCATGGGGGGTGCCTCGAAGTTGCTAACCGCTTCCGTCATAATGGCCAGTACAAACCTGAGAAGTTTTAATGTTCGTTGACAAACGACATCATCCTAACCGAGCTCCTTGGCTAATATCATTAAGAAATGCAAAGCTAAAGGAAGTGCAAGGGAAGAGGCGGCGGTTTTTCTGCTGCGGCCCAGCTCAGTCCCAACCCAATCCGAGCCAGACCATGACGGGATCCGACTTTCAAGCTTTGCTGCGGGAGAAGTGGGGCTATTCCTACGACGTGCAACTGCGCCGCATGGGGGGCAGGGTGGTTCTGTTGGTGATGTGGCGCTACCTGGAGCAGCCCTCTTTCCCCTTGAGCGAGGCCGAGTATCTGGCTCGCCTGGAGTCTGTCATGGCCCATTTGCAGGCGTGGGGCGTGTGGGAAGCGGTGCAGCGAGAAATTGAGGCTACCCGTCAGAAACCCCGCATAGGCAAGGCGGTGGCCATTCCTTTGAATTTGCAAGGGGTGGGAGAGCGCGCCTCCGAGTGGCTGCTGTAGTCTTCCTCGCCCCCGGCTCTTCCCTGAAGGGGAGTTTGCAATTGCAGCAACCGACAGGTTCGTCCCTATGACGAAAACTCCAGACCTCAGCCGGCCTTCGGCTATCCAACTTCCACCAGGCCGGCCTGCAAGGCATGCAGGAACTGGCGGGCGGTGCGACCGGAAAAGCCGTTCTGCTGTTGCGCCCAGAGGAGGGCTTGGCGGCGCAAGGTATCTAAAGGGTGCGGGAGGCCCAGCCGTTGCGCCAGGTGTTCTACCGTGGCCAGGTAGTCAGCTTGGCTAAAAGGGGTGAAGGTAAGGGTAAGGCCGAAGCGATCCCGCAGCGACAGCTTTTCCTGCACCGTATCCCAGGCGTGGACCTCTTGATCTTGGGGACTGGGACGATCGCCAAAAAACTCGCGGATAAGGTGGCGGCGGTTGCTGGTGGCGTAGAGACGGACGTTGGGCGGTGGTGGAACAAGATCTCCTTCCAGGAGCACCTTGAGCTGCTTAAACTCAGTTTCGTCGGCCTCAAAGGAGAGATCGTCCACAAACAGGACAAAGGGCAGCCCCCACCCTCCCAGATCTGCCAAGATCTGAGGCAATTGACCCAAATCTCCCCGTCTCAGCTCCAAAAGGCGCAGCCCCTGGGAACCGTAGCGGCGCAGCAACGCCTTCACCAGCGAAGACTTGCCGGTGCCCCGCGCCCCATAGAGCAGCACATGCAACGCCGGATCCCCCCGCAGCAGGGCTTCGGTGTTGGCAGCCAACTGCCGTTTCTGCCGTTCATAGCCGTAGATCTCTTCCCAGTCGGGCAAGTCGGGAGTGGGGATCCCCTCTAGCCCTGCCGGCCCCCAGCGAAAGGCCCAATAGCGGCCACAGAGCCCCACCCCCGCTCGGCGGTAGTGGGCGATCAGCGCCTCCAGGCTCAGGCCCCAGTCGGCAAAAGAGCGCGGATCCCAGCCAGGGCTCTCCCCTTCCCCATCCGGCCAAGGGATCCCCAGGCCCAGCGCCCGCATCTGCTCGGCAATGGTCTCCTGGCTATCGGCCAGGATCTGCAGGCAGCGGAGATCGTGGCGGGCCGCTTGCACAAGGGGGGCTGGGATCCCTTGGGGTCGAAGCGCCGCCCGCGAGAAAGGGTTATCGGCCCAGCGGATCTCTCGGATTAGCCACTCCCGCCAGCTCAAGCCCTCCTGGGCCAAAAGCTCAAACCAGCGTCCGTAGGCTCTCCAGCAGGGCAAGGGATCCCCGCTCATCAACTCCTGGGTGAGCTCCTGCCAGGTCAGGGCCAAGGGGTGGGCGCAGATTTCCCGAAACACCAGCAGCTTAGCCGCCGCTTCCGCCGCTTCTTCGAGGGGGGTCATCGCTTCAAGTCGCTCTAACTTGGCGTTGTCAAAGGGGCTGGGGGTGAGGGCCGGCCCAGAGCGCTTAGCGGGCATTGTCCCGCCGGCCCAGCTCGTAGAGGCCACCGCCAACGCAGGCAATCAGACCCCAGGAGACGGCCCAGCTGTTGCCCAAAGAGAGTTCGGTGAGGGCCACCACCACCGCTGCTGCCAGCAAGAAAGGAAGGACGCTGAGCAAAGAGGCCAGAGCTCCGCTGGGATCCCAGGCCAACTGTTTTTCCCAACCCTCCTGCAGGCGGCGGTGCAGCGGCGACAAGCCCCACATCAGCCCCAGACTCCACAGGGCTGTGGCCGCCCACAACGAAGGGCGGATCGCCTCCAGTCCCCCCAGTTCAACCCCCATAGCATCCATCGGCCAGCTCCCAACCTTGCCTTTCTAGGCTAGCGAGATTGGGCCCACTCAGTGGCGGTGATGGTGGTGCCGGGAAATTGGATGGGATTGCCCAGGCTCTGGATCTGGGCCTGGAGAGCCGGCAACAGCCGCAAGTCCAGCAGCGGCTCGCGCAGGATCTCCGCCGGGATCAGATCCCGCTCCAGGGCAAAGTGGGCCGTGTGGCCGGCGGCTGTGCCGATGGCCCATTCCACCGGGTGCACCCGATAGGAGGCGCTGGCAATGCGGCTGGTGGCAATGTTCTTGTTGCCGGCCAAGAGGTTGTCGATGCGCTGTGGGATCAGGGCGCGCAGTGGGATCTGGTAGGGGTAGCTGGGGGCCTGGGCATCCTGGTTGTGGCTGGGGGGCAGGGAAAAATCCGGCAATAGACAATCGTGAAAGTCGATGGGGTACTGGCCCACCCCCACCGAGTCGTAGAAAATAAAGGGCCGCCCGCGATTGAGCTCCGATTCTCGCGTGGTGATATCCGACTCGTAGATGGTAAATCCCTGCGGGTAGGCAGGGCTGGGCCGACCGATGATGCGCCGCGACTCGCGAATGTAGGGGTACTTGGAAAGGCCGCTGGCAGTTCCCATGGGGCTATCGGGCCCCCGCAGGTAGGCATAGCGCAGGTAAAAGTCTTTTTGAAAGTCGGGATCCGCCTGCTGCAACAGAAAATCCGTCCGCCCCGCCACCAGCCAGTAGAAAAAGCCCTTGGCATGCTGCTCGGCCCGCCGCAGCGCCTCCACCCGCAAGCCCCCCATCCAGCCGCCGGGATCCAGTTGGCCTGAGGCTTGCAGTTGCTCGTGGGTGAGAATCAGGTTCATCTCCGGCCCGGTGATGCGCCAGTCGTTGCCCCAGGTCCAGTTTTGCATGGATTGATCCCCCACCCGGATGGCCTCTTCCCCAAAGCCAAACACCTGGCCGCGGATGCGGCGGTAGGTAAAGACCATCCCAAAGTTAAAGCGTGGATGTTCAAAGCTGTAGTAGGGGCCGTGCAGCGGGTCGTTGTAGAACTTGGGCTTGATGGGCACCTGCGGCACAGCAGAGCGCTCCATAACAAAGGTGTAGGTAAACCCCTGGGTGCAGTAGGGATCCCTGTAGGGCTTGGAGCTGGGCTCCCAGCGGCTTTCCCCATCCGTGCCGAGGCGGTAGGGCACCCGCGCCAGCGGCAGCAGCTCGCCGGTTTCGGTAGCATCGATAACCACCCAGGGCAGGGTTTTGCCTTGGCGTTCTGGCGGCGGCTCAAAGCGCAGGATCTCTTTGTCCCAATCCTCGGTGGGCTCTAGGCGGTAAAAATCCAGAAAGTAGCTGGAGAGATCCCCCCGATTCTCCGGCTGGACGCCGGCGTGTTTGGGGATGTTGCGGATGGCCTGCACGCTGCGGATTTGGTAATCCTCGATCTGCAAGTCCTTGACCACCGTCTCGGTAAACAGCCGCAACTGCCCCGACTGCAGATAGGGATCCACCATCTCCCGCAGGACCTGGTGGCCCACCTGGGGCGAGAAGCAGAGCACACTCACCCAGCACTTGCCGGGATTGGGATCACCGCCGTACTTTTCCCGCACCCGGCGGCGAAACTCTCTATAGCCCTGGGGAAAGATCTCGTTTTCCCGCTGCAAGGGCCGCTCATCCAAAGCCGAGACCCCCTGGGCGCTCACCTGGCCGCCAATCCAGTCGGTGATCTCGGTCATGCACACCTGTCGGCCCAGTTGCAGAGCCTCGTAGGCCGCTGCCACCCCCCCCAGCCCGCCCCCGGCGATGAAGATCTCACAGGGGATGCGGGTTTCCGACAAGGGCTGGGCCAGAGCCGCCCCGGCGCCCAGGATCCCGGCCCCCACAAGGCCGCCGCCCCATCCCTTGAGGTTGAACAGAAGTTTCATCCCACCTCCGCCCCGTAACTGGGCCTGTCGGACTTTCCGGCAACTTTTATCATGGGGGAAAGCGCTGCGAGTGCTCATGCCGAATTCCACCTTCGTCATCACCACGCCGATCTACTACGTCAACGCTGCCCCCCACATCGGCAGCGCCTACACCACCCTGGCGGCGGATGCCATCGCCCGTTACCATCGCCTGCGGGGCAAGGATGTGCTGATGGTAACGGGAACCGACGAGCACGGCCAGAAGATCCAGCGCACCGCCGAAGAGCGCGGCCTTCCCCCGCAGCAGCACTGCGACGAGATCGCGGCCCAGTTTGCCCAGCTTTGGCAGTTGCTGGACATCCGCTACGACCGCTTTATCCGCACCACCGACCCTCGCCACAAAGCCATTGTGCGGGAGTTTTTCCAGCGAGTGTGGGATCGGGGGGATATTTTCGTTGGCCGGCAGCAGGGCTGGTACTGTGTTGCCTGCGAGGAGTTCAAGGACGAGTCAGAGCTCTTAGAAGGCGGATTTTGCCCGCTTCACCCCAACAAAAAAGTGGAGTGGAAAGACGAAGAAAACTACTTTTTTCGCCTCTCTCGCTACCAGGAAAAACTGGAAGCCCTCTATGCGGAGCACCCGGAGTTCATTCAACCAGAAAGCCGCCGCAATGAGGTGATCAACTTTGTCAAGCAGGGCCTGCGGGACTTCTCCATCTCTCGCCCCAGCGTCTCCTGGGGGATCCCCTTCCCGGCGGATCCCAGCCAAACCCTTTACGTCTGGTTTGATGCCCTCATCAACTACCTCAGCGCCGCCGTGGATCCCGAGGACGAGCCGACGCTGGAAAACGCCTTGCGCCGCTACTGGCCCGCCGATGTGCACCTAGTGGGCAAAGACATTGTCCGCTTCCACGCCATCTACTGGCCGGCCATGCTCATGTCGGCAGGGCTGCCGCTGCCCAGACAGATCTTTGGCCACGGCTTTCTCACCAAAGATGGCCTCAAGATGGGCAAAAGCCTGGGCAACACGCTGGATCCCTTTGAGCTGGTGCAGCGCTACGGTGCCGATGCCGTGCGCTACTATTTCTTGACTGAAATTGAGCTGGGCAAGGATGGAGACTTTAGTGAGGGCCGCTTCATCGAGGTTCTCAACGCTGACCTAGCCAACGACCTGGGGAACCTGCTCAACCGCACCCTCAATATGCTCAAAAAATACCAGCCCGACTACCGCATCCCCGCCGTCGAGATCCCTGCGGATCACCCCCTCAAAACCCTGGCCGAGCGCCTGGCCCCGACAGTGGCCGACGCCTACGAGCGGCTGGATCCCAGCTCTGCCGCCCGCAAAGCTCTCAGCTTGGCCCAGGCCAGCAACAAATACCTCGACGAGCAGGCCCCCTGGACGTTGCACAAACAAGGGCAAAGCGAGCAGGTGGCCCAGATCCTCTACGCCGTTTTGGAAAGCGTGCGCTGGGTGGCCGTGGCCCTTTCGCCCATCATTCCCAACCTCAGCCTCAAGATCCTGCAGCAGATGGGGTTTCCTTTGCAGGATGTCGCACAACTGCGCTGGGATCCCGATGCCCGTTGGGGCCGGCTTCCGCCTGGGCAAGAGCCCCAACCTCCTGTGCCCGTCTTCCAGAGAATACTCAAGTAGCTCCTAAGAATTGGCGGCATCGGGTTGGGAAGGCTGGGATCCCTCTGGTGTTGCCTTGCCGGCGGAAAGACCCATATCTCCCAAGGAAATGCTTGGCACAGCAGCAGAGAAAGAACGGCCAGCCTGGCCCGAGCGCAGCTGAGAGTTACCCATGGCGGTGGGGGGAGTCTCGCTGGACAGCGCCTGCCAGGCCGCCCGTACCCCTGCCCAAAAGCTGCGGACATTGACCTGAGCGCCGCGGGCTTGCTTGCGGGCCCCTTCCAGGGAGCGGTTCACCTGCTTCACCACCTGTCCGGCCCCCTTGACCCCTTCGTCGAGGCTGTCGGCGATCTCGCTCACTTCCAAGCTGGTCAGACGCAGAGCCTCCAGCGTGGGCGGTAACTCCCGCAGCAGCGTGTCGAAAAAGCGTTCCACGCTCTGGGCGGCTCGACCCAATTGAATGACGGCGGGCAACAGGGTCAGGATCACCGCCAAAATGGCCACTGCCACCAGACCTACCGAGAGGCCCAACCAAAATACCGGCTCGGTCATCGCGCCGCCTCCTCCCGACCTTGGGCTTCTGAGTCGGCTTCCTCCCGGGCGAGGGGACGCAGGTTTTGGGCTTGCATCAGCTCTTGCCGTTTCTGCAACATGGCTTCCCTGCCCACCGCCACTGCCTGCTGCAGCCGCAGCAGGGCCTCATCCAGACTTTTTTGGGCGGAGTCGAGCAGCTTTTCCGATTGGTATTGCAGGCTGGTGGTCACGTCTTCTGCCACTTCCGGCAGGGCCTCTGCCGATTTTTTCAGCAGTCGCCGCGTCTCCCGTCCGCTGCGGGGAGCCAAAAGCAGACCGATGACCGTGCCCACCGCCGTTCCCAACAGCAGCCCGCCGACAAACGCGCCAGTCCGGTTTTCCGCCATGCCTTGCCAGGGTTGAGGGGGGATACAGGTGGCCCCCAAACCAGACTATCAAATGATGCTGTGCTTTGCCGTGGAGGCGTCGAATTGGCTGAAATCTCAGGGGTAGGGGGGATTGGCTGCTGCGGCTGCTCTCCGGGATCCTTGGGGCTAAAGTAGAGGTAGTGCTGTGGGATCTGGCAACTGATGCTCTCTCTGGAGCCCAAGGGCCTGGCAGACGGCCCGATCATGGCAGACGGCCCGATCAACTTGGCGGAGTACATCGACCATACCCTGCTGCTGCCGATGGTGACCCCAGAGGAGATCGACCAGGGGTGTGAAATTGCTCTGCGCTATGGCTTCCCCACCTTTTGTGTGCCTCCCTGCTACGTGCCGCGGGTGGTTGAGCGGCTGCACGGGTCGCCAGTACGGGTGAGCACAGTGGTGGGGTTTCCCCTGGGCACCAACACGGCGGAGGTCAAGCTCTACGAAGCTCAACTGGCGGTGGAGCAGGGGTGCCGGGAGCTGGATGTCCGCATCAACTTGGCCTGGCTCAAGGCGGGGGAGCTGGATCGCCTCCATGCCGAGATTGCCCAACTGGTGGAAGAAACGGGGGTTTGCGTCAAGGCCATTTTGGAAACTGCCCAGCTCACTGACGAGGAAAAAAAGCTGGCCGCCGAGATCTGCATGGACGCGGGAGTTGCCTTCTTGATGACCTCCACCGGCTGGATGGGAGGGGCGACACCGGCCGATGTGCAACTGCTGTGGCAGCTTAGCCGCGGCAGGGTGGGAGTCAAAGCTTCCGGCGGCATCCGCACCGTGGCGCAGGCGGAGGCGATGATCGCCGCGGGGGCGAGCCGCATCGGCACCTCCTGGGGGCTGGAGCTGATGCGAGAGCTGGAGGCTAGAGGAGCCGGCGGCCCATGAGCGGGGTCACCTACCGGGTGACGGGTATTAACCTCAAAGCGATGCCGCTGGGGGAGGCGGATCGGATTATTACTATTTTGACCCGCGAGCAGGGCTTGATTCGGGCGGTGGCCAAGGGATCCCGTAAGCAGCTTTCCAAGTGGGGAGGGCGGATGGAGCCCTTTGTTGTCAACGATCTGCTGGTGGCGCGGGGGCGTTGGTCGGCCCAAACGGATCCCTCGCAGTGTCTCCAGCGCATCGCCCAGGCAGAAACCCTGCAGAGTTTTCCCCGTCTTGGCCGCAGCCTGGCCCATCTGACGGCGGCGCAGTACTTGGCAGAGGTGGCCCTGCTTTTGGCCCTGCCCAACCAGCCCCAGGAAGAGCTGTTTGTGCTGCTGGTGGAGCATCTGGAGCGCATCGAGCAGGCCCCTGCGACAGAGGCCGTTTTGCCGCTCCTTGTCCATGGGCTCTACCACCTTTTAGTGGTGGGGGGGGTTGCCCCCTCAGTACAAGCCTGCTACTCCTGTGGGGAGGAGTTAGCAGGTGAGGCTTTCTTCTCTCCCCACGCGGGTGGCCTGGTCTGCGATCCTTGTCGGCTGGCGCAGCGGCTCAGCCCAGTTGCCTGGGTCTCCAGTTCTGTCCTGCAGGCCTTAGGATCCCTGCCCAACCCGACCTTGCCCTCGCTGGCCGAGCGTGCGCTGCCTCTGGCGAGTTGGCTGGCGGCAGAACGTCTGTTGCGGCGGGTTTTGGAGCTGCATGCCGACCGCGCAATCCGTTCCGCTGGCCTGCTGGCCAGTTGCTACTCTGTCCCTGTTGCCGAAACCCTCCCTCCTACCCCCAGTGGCCAGGGATCCCCAGTGGCGGCAGCAGCTTTTTCTGAGGAGGATTCCGAAACGCTTGGCAGCAACCTGAAGAAGTTGTGAAGGTATGTATCAAGTCGAGCAAAATAGCTGCACAATAAAGGGTTAAGGCGGGTTAGCAGCCGCTTCTGGATGATAAATTGGGTGGTAGAAAGTAACCTCTTAGTAACTTCTTACGAAGGCCTCTCAGGTTTGGCGGCGGTCGACCGGGGTAGCGTTTGGGGAGGAGTGCCACACCTGTGCTACCGAGCAGGAGCAAGTGAAGTTGAAGTTGGCGCTTTTAACAAGATTGAATCGACTGCCGGGCGAGCCTTCGGTGTTTGTTTTCTGAAGCTCCATCCTTGGGTTGCGGTTTCCGTTGCCGACAAACAAGGGTTTGGCAGCGTTGCAGCTCCCGGGGTGAGTCCACCCCTCCAGGAGGAGCCCCTGAGGAGGCTGCATCTGACCACCTCGAGTTCGCGCTCACCTCAATTTTTTCCAATCCTTTTCATTTAGAAGTTTAGGAGTTGCAGCACCGTGGAAGCCCAGCGCAAAGAACGGATTCTCGTGGTCGATGATGAGGCCAGCATCCGCCGCATTTTGGAGACCCGCCTCTCGATGATCGGGTACGACGTGGTTACTGCTGCCGACGGAGAGGAGGCGCTGGAGGTTTTTCGCAAGCAGGATCCTGACCTGGTGGTGCTGGATGTGATGATGCCGAAGCTGGATGGCTACGGGGTCTGCCAGGAGTTGCGCAAAGAATCCGACATCCCGATCATCATGCTCACGGCGTTGGGGGACGTGGCCGACCGCATTACTGGCTTGGAACTGGGGGCAGACGACTACGTGGTTAAGCCGTTTTCGCCCAAAGAACTGGAGGCCCGCATTCGTTCGGTGCTGAGGCGGGTGGCGCGGTCGTCCCATGAAGGGATCCCCAGCTCAGGGGTAATTCAGGTGGGGGATCTTCGCATCGATACCAACAAGCGGCAGGTTTACAAGCGGGACGAGCGCATCCGCCTGACGGGGATGGAGTTTAGTTTGCTGGAGCTGCTGGTCAGCCGGTCGGGGGAGCCGTTTTCCCGCGCCGAGATTTTGCAAGAGGTGTGGGGCTACACGCCGGAGCGCCACGTGGATACGCGGGTGGTGGATGTCCACATCTCGCGGCTGCGGGCCAAGTTGGAGGATGACCCGAGCAACCCTGAGCTTATCCTGACAGCCCGCGGTACCGGCTATCTGTTTCAGCGCATCGTTCCAAAAGGCGAGGAGTAGGACGGGATCCCCCTTAGTAGCTCTTCCAGGGCTGCCCGCACCTGTTGCAGCACACCAACCCAGTTGCCGCGGGCTTCTTGGCGGAATAGGCGCATCACCCTGGGGTACCAGGGGCTGTCTTGCCGCTGCAGTAGCCAGCGCCAATCAGCGGCAAAGGGCAGCAGCACCCACACCGGCTTGCCCAGCGCCCCAGCCAGGTGGGCAACGGCAGTATCGACGCTAATTACCAGATCCAACTGGGCAACTGCCCTAGCAGTATCAACAAAATTCCGGAAACGGGATCCCAGCTCCACCACCTGGTGCTGCTTGAGAAGGGGTTCTACCTGGCTTAGATCTTCACCCACCTGCAGGCTAACCCACTGCACCTGGGGCAGATTAAGGTACTCGAGGAAGAGGTTAAGAGAACAGCTTTTTAACCTCTGCACCCGGCTGAGGGCGAGGTCGTCGCGGCGGCCACTGGCCCACACCAGCCCCACCTTTATCCCCCTCTGGGGAAGCTCTGGCCAATCTTCCGGCCAGGCGGAGCTCCCATCGGGACAAACCAGATAGGGGATGCGGTCGGGAATTGTCTCCAGCGTGGTGCCCAGGCGATGGGGCAGGCTAAGCAAGGGCAGGTGCCAGTCGAAGGGGGGCAGGGGATCCGTATCGGAAATGACCTGGACTTGAGGAAAGGAGGCTCGCAGCAACTCGACTAGGGAGTGAGGGCAGCGGAAATAGAGGGAGGCCTGCGGATGGGCGGCGGCCAAAAGGGGCAGGTAGCGCGCGAACTGAATTGTGTCTCCCAGCCCTTGTTCGGCGTAGACAAGCAGCGTCTGCCGGCCCAAGGGGGATCCCGTCCACAGGGGCAAAGGGAAGCAGGGGTAGGCCGCTCCCTGGCGCTGCAGCCGCCACTCGTACTCCTGCCACCCCTCCTCGTAGCGGCCCAGGGTGAGCAGGGCCGTGCCCAGGTTGTAGTGGATCTCCGGCCAGTCGGGGGCCAACTGCAGGCCGCGCCGATAGGCCTCGATAGCGGCCTCGAGTCGGTTTTGCTCTTGCAGGACGGTGCCCAGGTTGTTGTGGGGCTGCGCCTCCCCTGGCAGCAGCGGGATGGCCCGTAGCAGACAGTCGGCGGCCTCCTCCAGGCGATCTTGCAGGTGTAGGCAGTGGCCGAGGTTGACGAGGATCCGCCCCTCCTGCGGCGCCAGGACAAGAGCGCGGCGAAACCAGGCTTCGGCTTCTGCAAGCTGGTTGTCGAATAGGAGGGCATTGCCCAGAGCTGCCAGCGCATAAGCCTGAGGAGGTTGGGCCGCTGCCGCCTGTCGCAGCACTGCAATCGCCTGCTCCCGTTTCCCCAAAGCCAGCCAACAACTGCCCAACCGGAAGAGCAGTTGCCCGTCGTTAGGGGCAAAGGCCAGCCCCTGCTTGTAGGCGCGCGCCGCCTCCTCCGGGTTGCCCAGCAGCATCCAGGCATCGCCCAGCTCCTGCCAGGCCGGCACCCAATCTCTCCGTAGGTGCAGCGCCAGTTGCAAAGGGGTCAAAGCTTGGCGGGGATCCCCCATCTGCAGATAGAGGGATCCCAGCAACGCCTGGGCGGCGAACAGGTGGGGATGGGCCCGGGTAAGCTGCCGGCAGAGGTGCAGTGCTGTCTCCAGATCCCCTGCTTGTCGGTGGCGCTCGGCCAGCGCCAGGGTCGCCTCTGGGGAAGGGAAGGGGGATAGACCGGAGCCTCTTCCTAGGCCTTTTGGCCCAGCCGTCTGCCGGTCGCCCTTTCCTCGCCCAAAGCCCTGTGGCACGGTTTTTCCCTTGGTGGATCCCTTTTTTGCCCTTCCCGCCGGTATTCAGCAACAGCGGGACATCTCCCTACTCAGGTTAACAGTTCAGGTGAATAGGACGTTCTTGACAGAGCGTTCCTACCCCCCCGCTCCTGAATCGGGCCATCCTCGGCGCTTGCCTTGCGAGGGCTCAGTTGCGGCGAAACAGGCTGTCTAAGTAAATACGGGCAGCGCGCCGATCCGTGTCTCCGCTCTGGAGCAGGAATAACGAGAGCGCTGCCGTTACGACCCGATCTTGATCCCAATCGGGGTGACGAGAGAGGTAGTTTTTGAGGGTGTCGTGTAGCTCCTCGGGAATTTCGCTCAAAATGCTGACGGTGGGAGAATCCATAGCCCAACCACCTACTCGGGGTTAACAGGGAAACCAAGAAAACCTAAGGAGCCGGCCAAAACCGGGCCTGCCCAGAAGGGAAAAAACAAGCCAACCCAGCTCTCTAACTTGGGTACGCCGGGGGCCGCATCGGCCCCGCCAAAAGCAAGACAGTGTGTAGAAGTTTGCCCCTAGCCCGTCCGGCAGCGACCAGAGGATACCAAACTGCCCCTTGGCCTTGTCTCAGGCAGGAGAAGGGATAGAGTTTTTGGGCAAAGGGTTCTTTGCCTCTGAGGAGAGCTGCCAGGAAAATCTCCCCCTCACCTCAGGTGCGGCTATTCTGCCCTCTGCCCCATGGGGGGTGTCAATCCTGGGCAGCGGCTCCAAGTTTGTTCAAGCCCGCCGCCGGCTTTGATGCCATCGGCAAAAACGGCGCGATCCCGTTGCGTTTCTCAAGGTGTATCCGTCTGAACTTTCCAGTTTGGACTTTTCCACAAAAACCCTCGCTGCCGTTTCCTGAGGTCACAGGCCTGTGGAAAACAGGCCTCCTCTCTGTGGAAAGTCTGGGGAAAACCTGTGGATTTCTGAGAAATCTAAATTTGTCCAAAAATTTTTCTCGCGAGCCCCCTCAGGGCCACTCGACCCGGTAGCGCAAAAACAGCTCCTTAGAGCCACGGTGGCACTCCAGCAGCTCCAGTTGGGGCGGGGATCCCTGCAGCTGCCAGCCCTCGATGCTGGCGGGCGCATCGGCATACCCACTCAGCAGCACCGGCGCCAGGGTCACCCACAGCTCATCCAAGGCCCCTGCCTGCAAAAACGCCCCCAAAAGCCGGCCCCCGCCCAGCAACCCCACCCGTTCGATGCCCAAACTGCGCAGGCGCGCCAGCCGTGCCGGCAGATCCCAATCGGCAGCCACCCAGATCTCTTCAAAGCCGGTTCGGTTCTGCCAAAGCCGGGATCCCTGGGGAGTTGTCCACAGCCAGCGGGTGAGGGGCTGGCGAAAAAACGGCAAATCCTCAGGAATCTCCCCGCTGCCGGAGCAGATGATCGTCAGGGGCTGAGGGGAGAGGCCCTGCTGGAGTCGGCGTTGGATGAGCTCGGGATCCCGGATGCGCAGGCTGGTGCCGTAGGCCCGCAGCGTGGCCGCCCCCATGATCAAAGCCTGTTGCCGGGCAGCTTGGGTTTCCAGGTGCTGGTGGTCTTCGGCGCTGGCGAAGTGGGGCCTTTGCCCGCGGTGGGTGGCGATCCTGCCGTCCAGACTCTGGGCCAGGATGGCAACCACGTGAGGACGAGCTGTTTTCAAAGGCAACTCTCGAACAATTGGCCAGAATGGAGTTAGAAGTTGTCGCCCCGGCTGCCGCTTCGGTTCTGGGGTCGCCTCAGCCGGATAAGTATGCTCGGGACATTCCAATCTTCCACCATCCGCATCGAGGTCGAGGCCAGTTCCTCGACCTTGCAGCGCTGCTTGACCGAGGTGGGGCTGTTGCAGCAGTGGCTCTGGCCGCAGCAGTTGCAGGGATCCCTGCCCGCTAGGCTGGAGCTGGGCAGCACCTTTGCCGTCCAGTGGGGCCCCGTCTCGATCACGCACCAGGTGGAAACCCTGCTGCCGAAACGGCTACGCCTACTAATGTGGGGCGGAGCCGATGGCTACTGCGACTGGATGTGGGGCAACGGCTGGGTACAGCTCCGGGTTGAGGCCGTCTCCCTCCTGCCCCTTGGACTGGGGCAGTTGCTGCTCCTGAGGCAGTTGCAACAGTTTGCCCGACGCCAAGAACAACAGCCCTCCTGAGCAGGAATTAACCAAAGCGGGCGCTGCAATAAAATCCGTGGATCCGCGGTTTATCGAGCTAACTTGTAGGTTTAAATCTCCCTTCCTCAAGGGTTTTCTGCTACGAGAGATGTACTAGATTTACTAGTCACAGCGAAGGAGCCCGATGAACCCTCCCCTAGCTGCAGCCGACCAGGAAAAGTTTGAGATCCGTTTGGGGGAAGCCCTCAACAAAGCGGGGTTGCTCACCCCCGCCCAGTTGGCTCAGGCCATGTGGGAAAAGGCGGATAACCCCTTGATGTTGGGGGAGCTGTGCATGCAGCACGGCTGGGTTGCCCCGCAAGATCTCTATCCCTTTATCCCGGTCGAGTTGGTGCGCATCGGCGAGATCCTGGTGCTGCATGGGTATCTGGAACTGGAGCACGTGTATCAAGCTTTGCTTCAGCAAAAGCACCACCCCGAGCGCAAGTTGGGGCAGATCCTGGTGCAGCAGGGCTGGGTGCAGCCCCACTGGTTGGAGTGGGCCCTCGACAAGCAGCAGCAGCTCCGGCGACGGCGAGGAGCTGCCAACAGTTGGGAAGTGATGCTGGAGCAGTGGTCCACCATTCCGGATCAGCCCCCCCTCTACGCTTCGCCGCTGCAGGTGGCGCAGCAAGTTCACAAAGCTACCGCGCAATACCAAGCCCAACTGGAGCGCTACCAAGAGCAGGTTGCCGCCCTAGAAGCGCAACTGGAGCGGGAGCGACAGCAGCTCGTTGAGTCTCAATCCCGCCAGCAGCAGCAGCAACAGCGCATTGCCGAGTTGGAAGCCCAACTGGCGGCTCAAATCCAGCAGGGATCCGAGCAACACAGGGCTGCCCAGCAGCGCATTCAGGAGTTGGAGGAGCAGCTCCGAGCGCAGCAAGATCGGGGATCCGCGCAAGTCCAGGCACTGGCCGAGCAGTTGCAAGCTGCCCAGGCCGAGCTGGAGACCCTGCGGCGCCACTCCCACGAGCTGACGGAATGGCAATCTCAGGCCAAGCTCAAGCTGCAAGAGTTGGGATCCCGGCTGCAGCAGCATCAGCAAGCTGAGGCTCAACTGCGCCAGGCTCTTGAGCACAAGGAAGCCGAATTGGCCGCTCTCAGCCAATCGCTGCAGGAGCAGCAGCACCAGCTTCAAGTGGCCCAATCGACGAAGGCCCGCCTCATTGCCGACCTGGCCCACGCCCGCCAAGAAGCCAGCCAGACCATCCACCGGCTGCGGGGGGAACTTCAGGAAGCCCAGACCCAACTCCAGGTAACTCAAGAACGCCTGCAGGAAGTCCAAGCCCAACTGCAAGCCACCCAAAGCCATCTGCAGTCCACCGAAGCCCAGCTCCAACAGGCCCGAGAGCAGGTGCGCCAGCTCCAGGCCCAAGTGCAGGCCAACCGGACGCCGTCGCCTGCCCCGGCTACCCAAACTGCGAGCGTGGCCGAATCGACCGCAGATGCCGAGCTGCCGCCTCAGGAGTATTTGGGAGAAGAAGATCTGGAAGCGCTGCAGCGGGCCAACCCTTGGGTGCGGCGGATCTTGACCCAGTTGCGCGCAGCCGGTCTCCTCGACAACGCCGGCATCGAAACCGTCCTCCACGCCTGGGAAACAGAGGGCGGCACTTTCACAGACGTGCTGACCCACCACAGCGGCCTCAAGCCGGAGACAGTCAAGTTTTTCAGCGAAGACGGCTACTCTGTCTACCTGGCAGGCGGACGGCACGTGGCCGACTACCTTAAGGCTTCGGGGCTGGTCAGCGCCGCGCAAATCCAGCAGATCCAAGAGCACCTACCCCCTGGGGGATCCCTCTGCCAGGCGCTTGTCGAAGCCGGGATCCTGTCGCAAGCCACCGCCCTCTATTTTGAGCGCCACTTCGGTGGCAAAAAGCCCCGTCGCTCCCTGCGGCAAGAGCTGATGTTGTGAGAGCGGATCGGGGATCCGCACCTCTTTCCCATCTCTTGCACCGGCAAGGGATCCAAAGGCAAATACGGGCTGCCGGCAGACCCCATGCGTCCACTGGAGACTAGGAACTAGAATGGACTCAGAATCAACAGCGACCGATTTTTGGCTGTTGAGAAAGTTGAATGTGACCTAGGTATCCAGATGTTGTCCTGAGTTCTGCTGCTATGACCACGGAAGCTCCCACTCGACCTGCTCAGCAGTCGTCTCCGTCGAGAACCCGGGTTCGCCAGCCCTACCCCCACTTCAAGGTGATCGTCTTGGATGACGATTTCAACACCTTTCAGCATGTTACCGAATGCTTGCTCAAGTACATCCCCGGCATGACCCTGCCCCTGGCACGGCAACTGACCGTGCAGGTGGATGCCGAAGGGCAGGCGGTGGTTTGGGTCGGCCCGCAAGAGCAAGCAGAGCTCTACCATCAACAGTTGCTGCGGGAGGGCCTGACGATGGCCCCCCTGGAGCCGGCCTGAAGCACGAGCTGCTCGTAGCTGCGCTCAACGGCGGCCAGTAGCTCTGCCTGGCCCCAGCCGGCATAGAGGCTGCTGACAATGGCCAGCCCACCCGCCCCCACCCCTTCCTTGACATAGCCCCGCTCGTAGGCCCGGAGGGGGGCATAGCGGCTTTGGGCAAAGCTGAGTTGGGTGGCCAAAAGGGGAACCTCGCCCAGCAGCTCCGCCAAACCCACCGTATTGCCCGAGGGATCCTCGGCCACCCAGCGGGTGGTACCTATGGCTACATTCTCCGGGGGCCAGGGGATCCCTTGCTCTTCCCCCCAGCGCCGCATCAGGGCCAGCACCGCCAGCATTTGGGTGCCGCCCGCCAGCAGCACCGGCCCCCGCTGGGCTGCCGCCATCGCCAGCCCGGCTACAAAAGGCTGCATCGGATCCCCCACAGCGGCCACCACCTCTGGGGCGGTAGCCCTGGCGGGAAGTCTGGCCAATCCCTGCCGGGCCAAGGCCAGCTTTTGGGCGTGGTTACAGACCGGGTGGCTGCTGTTGACCATGCCCTCTGCTTGCCAGCCCAGCCCCAACAACACTGCCAGCGCCGTGGTGGTGCCTCCCGCCACACATTCTCCGATGACGCAGTAGCTCGACTCCAGCCGGGATCCCCGCTCATACCCCTCCTGCCACAGGGATCCCACCTGCTCCAAAGACAGAGCCTGCCCTGTGCTCAAGCAGCGGGCTATTCCCCTGGCGCTGACCGTTTCTGCCCCCGGCAGAGGCTCCGGCAAACCACAGTCGAACACGCGACAGGGGATCCCCAACTCCCTCAGGACGGCGCGGCTGATCACCACCGGTGAAGGATAGCCATCGGGAGAGGTGGGCAGGCGGTGAGAATAGTCCCCCAGCAACACCTCTCCATCGGCAAGGGCCGTGTAGCGCCGCAAGGAGGGCGTGGCGCCGGCAGCCGAGATGCCGGGAATAAGGGCCGTTTCCGTAAACCCCAGGCAGGCCAAAAACAGCGGTCGGGATCCCTGCACCCGTTGGCACCACTGCTGGGCCAAAGACGGCTGCGTATAAGCCTTCACACCAGGAAAGGGGAACATAAGCGGGGCAGACAGGTCAAAACTCCATTCTCCACCCAAGCGAAGGACGGGATCCCGTACTGGCCGGAAAACGGCAGGGACTGCGACCCCCCAACCCGATCGGATAGGATGGGTATACCCAATGCAGTTTATTTAGGGCAGACGAAAGGCCATGAGCTTCTTCGACTCGGAGATCGTTCAAGAAGAAGCCAAGCAGCTGTTTCAGGACTTCCAAAACCTGATGCGACTTGGCGAGCGCTACGGCCAATTCGACCGGGAAGGCAAAAAAATCTTCATCGAGCGAATGGAAGAATTGCTGGAGCGGCAGCGCATTTTCATGAAGCGGCTGGAGCTCTCCGACGACTTTATGGCTCAGATGACCATCAAACAACTGCAAACCCAGCTTGGGGGGTTTGGGCTCACCCTCAGCCAAATGTTCGACCAAATGCACCAAACCCTAGAGCGCATGAAAGCCGAGGCCGACGCCGAGCGCTAACCTTGCTGGTGACCCCTCAGAACGAAAAGGGATCATGTCCTCCTCCCGCCAGACCCGCAGCCAAAAACTGATCCTGGAAGTCTTGAAGCAGAGCTTGCGGCCCCTCTCGGCCCAAGAGATCTTCCTGGAGTTGCGCAATGCCAACCATAGCGTTGGCTTGGCCACGGTCTACCGGGCTTTGGAGGCTCTGCGCAACGAGGGCAAGCTGCAAGCGGTCAACTTGGGAGATCAGCAGACCTACTATCAGGTTTTGCCCAGCAACGGCCACAACCGCCATCACCTCATTTGCACCGAATGTCGGCGGGTGGTGCCTCTGCCGGATTGCCCAGTGGGAGACCTGGAGGAGCAGCTTGCCAGCCGCTACCAATTTGTCATCGAGTACCATGTGCTTGACTTCTACGGCATCTGCGCCGAATGCCGTGGGGAGAGCAGCTCCAACCCTGGCTCACAGCGATCCTCTTGCCTTGAGGCCAAACCGCAATGATGAACTATCTCTGGACGCTGTTAATCGGATTGGCGGGCGCCCTGATTGCAGTCAAGCTGAGGCTGCCGGCAGGAGCTTTGGTGGGTTCGATGGTAGCAGTGGGTTTGGTCAATGTTTGGGGAGCGATCCCGATCCCCACTCCCCCAGCCGGGATCCGCTTTGTCATGCAGGTGGTGCTGGGCATTCTTTTGGGCAGCAAGCTCACCGCCGATACGCTGTTGGCCTTGAAAGATCTGTGGCGACCGGCCCTGCTCTGTACGGTGATTGCGGTGGGCACGGGAGTTTTGTCGGGGTACTTGATCTCCCGTTGGCTGGGGATCGAGCGCCTGACCGCCATCTTGGGCACCGCTCCGGGAGGCATTTCGGACATGAGCCTGATAGCCCTGGACATGGGGGCGCAAGCCAGCACGGTGGTGGTCATGCACCTGGCCCGCCTGATCAGCGTCATCGTGGTCGTCCCCTGGCTGGTACGGCTGCTGATCCAGCCGGGCACCAGCTAGGAACATCCCTAGAGCAGAGACATGGGGTGGGCTAGACTAAGGAGCGATACAGAACTTAACAACTCAACCTCCGCCTTGGAACTTTTCCCTTCTTCACTCACCTGCCATGGCGACGCTGCGGGATCCCCTTGGAGCGCTGCCCTCTGTTCTAACGTCTCCTCTGGCCAAGGCGATTGGTGGCCCCTGCAACTGTATTGGCAGGGGGAGGCAGATCCGCTACAGCCTGAGTTGGTGCAGGTGGATCCTGTGTTGCGCTTGCTGCTTTTGGGGGATGGCTTGACCACCCGCACTCTGGCTGCCTTGACCCAAGAGCCGATTCAGGCCCATCTGCTCGACACGGGCCGGGTCGAGCTGCTGGCAGAGCAGAGCGCCGCCCCCCAGTCCATGCAACGGCTGACCAAGGATCTGGCGCGGCTGGGATCCCCCTTGATGCGGCGGCGGGTTTGGCTGTGTGGAGCAACCTCTCAGCAGCCCTTGCTCTATGCCACCTCTTGGTGGAACTCCGACCATCTGGCCCAATACTTGCCCCATCCCGATTTGCCCATTGGCCAAAATCTGATCCAAGAAAAACTGGAGACCTTTCGCGAAGTGCGTCGCCTCTACTATGGCGAAGCCGAGCCAGTTGCCCGGCTGCTCAACTGTCGCGGCCCTTTTTGGGCTAGGCATTATCTTTTGCTGCACCGAGGCCAGCCTTTGACTGTTATTTACGAAGTTTTTTCTTCCCGCCTACAGGCCAGGGTCTTGTCGGGCTAGGGCGACATCCAGCGGCGCACGGCTGCGGTGACTGCGGCTGCCACACCCGGATCCGACTGGGCGCTGGCAGAGATGCGGTGATAGTCCTCTGGGGTCAGTTGATGGGCGGCGATGATCTTGGCGGCTGCGGTTTCAAACTGTTGTTCAATTTGCCGACGTTCCTCGCTGCCCTTGGCCTGCTGCAGGCGAGTTTGGGTGGCCGCCAGAAGGGGCTGCACCGCCAGCAGAGCGCGGGCGAAGCGGTCGACCTGCTCTGGGGAAGGCTTCAAGAAGTCTTCAGAAGGGGCGGCTGGGGCCGAGATCCTCCTTTCCGAGGCGTTGCCCGTCTCGGATGTCTGGGGGACGGTGGCCAGGGAGGGATCCGCGTTGCCGGACAACTGAGGGGCGCCAACAACAGCCGTTTTGCCGGCCACATCCAAACCTTGGGCCGGGATGCGAGCATTCCAAAGGGCCAAGCTTGCCAAACAGAGAGCAGCTCCGCTCAAGACAGCGCTCAAGAGGGCCAGCCAACCGGCAGGGGCCACGGTCGGCTGCGGCACCGGCAAAGGAGAAGGCTGGAGGCTGAGATCGTAGGCCCGGCGCTGCCGGCTGTCGCTGAGGACGCGGTAGGCCTGTTGGAGCTGAAGAAACTCTCGCTGGGCCAATTGCCGCAACCCCTCGGGGAGATCGGCAGGCAGACGATCCGGATGAATCTCGCGCACCCGCCGGCGGTAGACGGCTTTGATCTCCTCCAGGCTGGCTTGGGGAGAAAGCCCCAACTGTTGGTAGTAGGTGGGGAAAACAGACGGAGTAGACATGGAAGACTCAGCTAGAAAACCATCGCCTCGGCAAGTGGGGATCCCTCTCTGTCGCCCAGCATATCCTCCCCGTTTCGGGAAAGCTGCTGGCCCATGCGTGGGGGCTTGCGGACAGGCTTTCCAGGGATGATTCTGGGATCCAGAACAACTTTCTCAAGGGATCCCTGTTTAGAAGCCCCAGAAGCGAGGGGATATGGTCTCAGAGCGCCCACCCTGGCAGCAGCGGCATCGACCGGAGCGGCGGCTGAGCAGGTGCAGCGGCAGACCCACCCGCCTGGCGCGGGATCTCCTCACCGGCTGGAGCTGATGCCGCGCCATACCCGACGCGATTGCGATGGGGATCGGGTAGAGGTGGGCCCACAGTTGAACATCTGGGCGGGCGTTTGCAAGTACGAGCTGAAGAACTTGCACGATCCGGAGTTGCAATGGCTGGCCGCCGAGCTGGGCTGCTGGCTGCAGGTTTCGGTCGAGAAGAAGGTATAGCGGTTAATCCAAGTAGGCGCTCAGCTCCTGCTCCAGGGTGGGCAACTGCACCTCTCCTCGTTCCAGCTCCTCTAGGTCTTGCAGTTGCCTGCGCAGGCGGGCAATCCGCTCTCGTAGATACTCTTTGATGCCCTTGGGCCCCAGGCTGAGGCAACTGCGGCAGATCTCGCCGTAGATTTGGCCGCGGTCGTTATAGACCACCGCCAGCAACACCTGCTGCCCCTTTTTTGGGATAGGGGCGGCCCATCCACCGCAGACGATGCAGGGCACCCGGCCATTGCCCCCGTAAATGCTGCGTTCCCAGACAACTCTCACGCGCGGCCTCACTGCAACTTTCGCCCACCAGCATAAAAACTCAGGGGGATCCCTTGCCACCCCGGAGCGCTCACCAACTCCCCTCTCCCTTTGGGAGAGGGGTCGGGGGTGAGGGCTGGGAGAGGGGCCGGGGGTGAGGGTTGAAAAGGGATCCCTAAAGTCTAGGTGCCAGGCGAGGTGGGCCGAGAGCGATCGATGGTGCGATAGGTGAGGCTGGCCGCTACCTCCAGAGCTTTGGCGGCGTCGCGGAAGTAAAATCCCAGCTCCTCATCCTTTTCGGTGCGGTTGGGTTTATTGAACTTGGCCTTGAACTGCACATTGCAATACATGGCCAACCCCACCAAAACCTCCGACAAACCGTGCTGGTTGATCAGCCGCTCCACATCTGTAAGCAGGCTTTTGATTAGGGCATCGGCTACCGGTTCTGGCAAACTGTCCAGGTCGTGCATCGGGTTTCCTCAGCAAACGAGATGGAGAGCCGGTGGGTCTGGGATCCCGGCTCAACTTCTCCTGATTTTCCTGCATCTTTTTGGGAATGCCCAATCCTGTCGCTAACGCTGCTGCCCCTGCCGGAGCCCCAGGGTAACAACTGGAGGGCTCCCTGGCCGCCTGCTCCAGGCGACGGGCAAGCTCTTTGGAGCCGGGATGCCGCACGCGGTTCAGGTGAAGCAAATAGGCGTACGGCGCATCTGTTTTTGGAGCTTCCCCGCAAGGGACAATGCGAAAATAGGCCAAGCGCAGCGTAGAGTCCAGGTTTGGAGTGGAGCCATGCCGGTAGCTTCTGAATATGCCTTTCCCTTCGAGCACCACCAGAAGTTTTCCCTGGATAACCCCACCATCTCTAGCCCCGGCGTTTCCAAACGGGAATACGTGGCCAGCAGGGTGTTGCAGGGCATGCTCAGCAATCCCCAAACTGCCATTGGCAATCTCTCGCCTGAGCAGCGACAGGCTTTGGTCTACACGGCAGTGTTGTTGGCAGATGAGCTTTTGGCCGCCCTTAGTGCCCAGTGAGGGCTCCCGGCAAGGCTCAGGGCTGACCCAGCCACAGACCGCTAAACCCAAGGGTAAGCAGCGTCAGGGGCAGGCCAAAGCGGAGATGTTCCCCGAACGTTAACACATACCCCTTTCTAGCTGCCGCTTCGACGGTAATTAAATTGGCCACTGCCCCAAACAGAGTCAAGTTACCGGCCAGCGTAGAGCCGGCAGACAGCAACAGCCAGGCCGTCTTTCCCTGCAGCGGGAGCAGCGACTGCAGCAGCAGCACCGCCGGCACGTTGGAGATGAGGTTGGACAAGAGGGCGACAGCGGCCAGCAGCGCCAACGGGGATCCCGCCACCTGCTCCGCCCAGGGCCCCAGACTCGTTCCCCAGCCGGCCAGCAGCTCTCGGGTTGCCCGTGTCAGGATAAACAGCCCGGAGAACATCACCAGCAAGTTCCAGTCCACCTGCCCCAAAAACCGCTCCGGCTTCAGCCGGCGGGTAATCAGCAGCAAGGCCGCCGCCACCAGGGCCGACTCCGCTAGGGGCAGGCCGGCCACAAAGGCCCCAAACAGGCCCGCTGTAATGGCCACGCTCTTGCGCAACAGGGGGGGATAGAGGCGCAGCGGCGTCCAAGGCACCTGGGCGAAGGGCTGCAGCGAGCGCACCTCGGGGTAGTAGAGCCACAGCAGCCCCACCTCCAACAGCAGCCCCACCACGGCAATCGGGGTCATCTGGGCGGCAAACTCCAGGTAGCCGATCCCGGAGAAGGAGCTGATGAGGATGTTCTGCGGGTTGCCGCTCAGGGTGGCTACAGACCCTAGGTTGGTGGCCGCCGCCAAGCCCAAGAGGTAAGGAATAGGGTTCAGCCCCAGCACGGCTGTCACCTGCAACGTGAGGGGGGTAAACACCAGTGCCAGGGTATCGTTGAGGAGAAAGGCCGAGAGCAGCCCGCTGCCGAACACCAGCATGAGCAAAAGGCCAAAGGGACTGCGGCTAACCCGAATCAGGCCCAGCAAAGCTAGCTGGAAGGCGCCGCCCTGGGACAAGCTGGCGTTCACCACCATCATGCTGAGGAGAAAGACAATCGTGGTCGCGTCGATGGCTGCCCAAGCCTCCAGCAGCGGCACTGTTCCTAGGGCAATCAGCAAAGCGGATCCCGCCAGGGCAATCGTGGCCCGGTTCATGCGCAGCCTGGGCAGGGATCCCAGCCCCAGCCCGACATAGCTCAGGAGCAGCACCAGCCAAGACAGCGCTTGTTGCACCTGCCAGCCTCTTAGCCACCCCTAGAACTCGTAGCCAAATAGGCGCGGATCCGCCGGCTGCAAGTCCAGATCCGCCAGGCCGTATTCCGCCCAGCGGCGATCCACCAGACGGGCCACTTGCGGATCCGGGGCAAGCGGTTGCCGCCAGGGGGTGTCGGTTTCCGGGGGGATCTTGGTGGTGGCATCGATCCCCATCTTGCCCCCCAGACCCCGTTTTTCGGTGGCAAAGTCCAGGGCGTCAAAGGGGTTGTCCGGCAGAATAAACACATCCCGCTGCGGATCCACCCGCGAACACAGGCACCAGAGCACCTGCCGCGGATCCCGCACATTGATGTCCTTGTCCACCACGATGACGAACTTGGTGTAGCTAAACTGGGGCAAGGCGCTCCAAAAAGCCAGGGCCGCCCGCCGCGCCTGGCCGGGATAGGCCTTGTCGATGGACAGAATCGCCACCTTGTAGCCCAAGCCCTCCATGGGCAAAAAGAAATCCACGATCTCCGGCACCTGCTGCCGCAGAATGGGGGTGTAAATGCGGTTCAGGGCCAGCGCCATCATGTCGTTTTCTTTGGGAGGCTTGCCGCTGAAGGTGGTGAGGTAGATGGGATCGCGGCGGTGGGTGAGGCAGTGGAAGCGGATGAGCGGAGCTTGCTCGTTGCGAGGGCCGTAGTAGCCGATGTGATCCCCGGCAGGGCCGTCGGGGGCCACCTCCCCTGGCGTGATGGTGCCCTCCAGAACAATCTCGGCGTGGGCCGGCACCTCCAGATCCACCGTCTTGCAGCGGGCCAGGTGTAACCCTTCGCCGGCGTAGAGGCCGGCAAACAGCCACTCCGACAGATCCACCGGCAGGGGCGTAGCCGCCGCCAGGATCACGGCGGGATCCACCCCGATGGCCACTGCCACTTCCAGCTTCCGGCCCAGGGCCGCCGCCTTGCGCAAATGCCGGGTGGCCCCCCGCACCGACAGCCACTGCACCGTCATCGTGTTGCGGCTCTGGAGCTGCAGGCGGTACACCCCCACATTGGGAATGCCATTTTCCGGGTCTTTGGTAACCATCAGCCCCAAGGTCAGCACCCGCCCGGCATCGCCGGGATAGACCCGCAGCAGGGGCAGTTGGGTGAGATCCACCGCCTCACCCAGCAGCACCACCTGCTGACAGGGGGGGAAGAGATCCCGGCTGGGTCGAGCTTGGAAGACTCGGAACAGCGCCTGCCCCAGCTCCAGGGCCTGGGCAAAATTTTTGGGCGGGCGCGGCTGGTAGAGCAAGGCCAGTTTTTTCCCCAGCTCCTCCAGCTCCCGCGGCTGCTCCATCCCCAGCGCCCAGCAGATGCGCTCCACCGTGCCCAAAACGTTGATCAGCAGGGGCATCGAGGATCCCTTCACCCGCTCAAACAGCAGCGCCGGCCCCCCGCAGGCCAAGAGGCGATCGGCGATCTCGGCAATTTCCAGGTCGGGATCTACTTCTGCTGAAATGCGGCGAAGCTGGCCACGGGACTCCAGCAGGGCGATGAAACGGCGCAGATCTCTGGGCATGAAGGGAGCACTCGCGGGGATGAGGATCTCGCTAACTTACTTGTCGCGGCTGAGGGCCAGGCCGCTCATGAAAGGCTTTTGCAGGGCAATGAACACCACCAGCGGCGGAATACTGGCGATGA
Source organism: Synechococcus sp. RC10B2 (assembly GCF_047502635.1). Classification (NCBI taxonomy): domain Bacteria; kingdom Bacillati; phylum Cyanobacteriota; class Cyanophyceae; order Synechococcales; family Synechococcaceae; genus Synechococcus; species Synechococcus sp. RC10B2. The sequence goes on along the minus strand of NZ_JANSHO010000072.1, from coordinate 12,832 downwards.
TCGCCCCCAGCATCATGGGGCCATAGGAGGCGGAACTATCCAGGTTGAGCAGGGATTGCAGCCCCACCTGCACCACCTGCCGCTCCCGGCCTTGCACGATCAAGCGGGGCCACAGGTACATATTCCAAGCGTAGACGAAGTGAATCACCGCCTGGGCTCCGATGGCGTTCCAGCTCAGGGGGATCAGCACCTGGGTGAGAAACTGCAGCGGGTTGGCCCCGTCCAGTTGAGCCGCCTCCGCCAGCTCGCGGGGGATGTTGGAAAAATGTTGGCGAAACAAAAACGTCGAGGTGGCGCTGGCCAGAAAGGGCACGATCAGGGCGTAGTAGGTGGATCCCCAGCCCAGGTTGGTGACCAGCCGCAGCAGAGCGATGATCAGAATTTCTGTGGGCATCATCAGGGTAATGAGCACAAAGCCGAAGGCCAGCCCCTTGCCCGGAAAGCGAAAGTAGACAAAGGCCAGCCCCGCCAATAGTGACAAAACCGTTTTGCCCACCGTGATGGCCGTGGCCACGATGGCGCTGTTGACCATGTAATGGCCTAGGTGACGCGCCACCATCACCTGCTGCCAGTTAAAGGCCAACGAGGAGCCAAAGGTCAATTGATAGCGAAATACCTCGGCATTGTTTTGGGTGCTCACGATCAGCGCATACAGCACCGGAAACCCCAGCGCCAAACAGGCCAGCCACAGGCCTAGGTGAACATACCAGCGCTCCGGGATCCAGCGCCGCCAGGACAAGGGAGAAGCCTTTTGGCGCACGGGGCTGGGCTGGGCGGCTAGCGACTGCGGATCCTGCAACAGTTGAGCCATGACACCTCCAGGCAGGGGACGCTTTTGCCCTCTCTGTTGAGGATAATTCGTCAGGGTTAACCCCAGGCTAAAAAGGCCGATCTGACCTGGGTTTCCAGCTTGGCGGGTACTTTTACCGACAAGAGGAAAGGGGTAGAGTAGAACAGCAGTGTCTAGAAGAGGATCCCATGACCCGAGGCTTTGGTCCCTTCGGCAAAATCCAAGAAGCCCTCAAGAAGGCCCAAGAGGTGCGCGACGGCGCTCAAAGGCTGCAAAAAGAGCTAGAAGAAATGGAGATCGTCGGCGAGGCCGGCAATGGGCTAGTGAAGGTGACAGTGAACGGCAACCAGGAGCCCCTCAAGGTCTCTCTGGATCCCCAAGTGCTCCAGGAGCCGGTGGATGTGGTGGAGGACTTGCTCCTGACGGCGATGGTGAACGCCTACACTCAGTCCGCCGAGACGATGCGCAAGCGCATGGAGGAGCTGACCGGAAACATCAGCCTGCCGGGGTTGGGGTTGGGCTGATCCCGGCCAGCCTGGCTTCCTATGTACACTCGCCCTTTGGCTCGCCTGATCGAGGAGCTGCAGCGCCTGCCCGGCATTGGCTCCAAAACAGCTCAGCGCCTGGCCTTGCACTTGCTCAACCGGCCTGCTGGCGAGGTCGAGGCCCTGGCCAAAGCCCTGCTGGAGGCTAAGCAAACCGTTAAGCATTGCTCCATCTGTTTTAACTGGTCGGCGGAGGATCCCTGCGAGATCTGTCGCTCGCCGCAGAGGGATCCGTCGACCTGGTGCGTAGTGGCCGATGTCAAGGATCTCATCGCCATGGAGCGCACCCGCGAGTTCAAGGGCCTTTACCACGTTTTGGGGGGTCTGATCTCGCCCATGAACGGGATCGGGGCCGAGCAGTTGCGCATCCGCGAGCTGGTGGCCCGGGTGGCGCGGGAGAAGCCCCAAGAGCTGATCTTCGCCCTCAGCCCTAGCGTGGAGGGGGAGGTCACTATGCACGTGGTTAAAGATTACCTGAAGCCGGTTGCCCCCGGCCTGCGCATGACCCGTCTGGCCTTTGGCCTGCCCATGGGATCGGAGTTGGAGTATGCCGACGAGGTTACCCTGGCCCGTGCCCTAGAAGCGCGGCAGGAGTTTTAGGCCCAGGTAACTGCGGGCTGGGCTTGCCCAGAGCAAGGTGTCCAACCCTGAAGTTGTTGCTAAGGTGAGGACCACGGGTCTTGTCATGGGATCCCGGCACTTACCTGAGGTCAAGAAAGTTCAACCAGCAACGCGGAGAGGGCAGCGATGGCGGATACGGCACAAACTCACCTCAGCTCAGGCACCGTCCAGGGGCTGGACTATGTAGTTCTGGGAGTGGCCTCTTGCTTCCAACGGGATGAGGACGGTCGCCTCAGGGAGGTGTTGGTGGCCGAGCCGGTTCCCGCCGCCGCCCTGGATTGCCTGGCCCAAGAGCGCCGCAGCACTTCCTACTGCCTTCTCTACGCCACTACTTACGCAGAAGTTGTCGACAACGGGATCCCGACTTTGCCCGCCGATGTTTTCCCGCCAGGGGTGGTGCTGGGAGAAGATTTTGTGGAGCGGCTACAAGCGGCGGCCCGTACGTACCGCAGCAAGCCCCAATTTCGTCACATCCCTCTGCACCAGGTCTGCACGCCAGAGAGGGGGGTGTTCAAGCTCCATTTCAGCGCTGAGCCGCGGCGGATTCTCAATGCGGCAATGGAAGTGAGGGATGCCGACAACATCAAGCAGCACCCCCACACCCATCAGCATTTCTAAGCCCGCTAGCAGCTATCGCTACCACATCCCTGTTGCCGAAACTAGGCAAATACATCGAGTCCCACCTCAGGGCCTACCCTTGGAAGAGCAGTTTACAGTGGCTCTCCGAGCATGATCAGAGAGCAGGTGAGGCGTTCTAGGAGGCGAGTGGTCGTGTCGCTGAAGGATAGGCTCCCGCTGGGGTTGCGCCGACGAAAAGAGGGCAGCACCACCAGGTCAAATCCTTGGGCCTCCTGCAAGAGGGTTTTGACGACCTCGTCACTGGCCAAGACCTTGACCTGGACGGGGTAGCCCAAGTCTGGCTGTTGGGCTAGGGATAAAAGCTGCGCCTCCAGCCACTGGCGATCGCTTTCGGGGGTGCTGGCGAAGCAGATGTGAAGCAAGGTAACTTCTCCCTGGCTGGCGGCGGCCAAGATCTGGGCTAGGCGCACCGCCCGAGCCGTCTGCGAGCGAAAGTTTTCCAGCACCACCAGGATCCGCCGCAGCTTGTGGGGGGGATGGAGCAGGCGTGCTACGGCAACTGGGCAATGGGCAGCCCAGAGGACGCTGTTGATGACGCTGCCAAAGAGGCGGGCCTGTAAGCGGGTGGGATCGCTCCAGCCCATGACGATGAGGCTGGCGTTCTGCTCACGGCTGGCGTGGCTGATCCCCTGGGCCACGTGGCTGTCGATGCGGCAGAGAGGGGTGACCTCCACCCCAAAGGGCCGACAAAACTCCGTCGCCCGCTTGAGGAGGTGGTCTCCGTGCTCCAGGGAAGTTTGCAGCAAGGGAGAGTCCATGTGCAGGTGGCCGGTCGCCACCGAGAGGGGAACCACCCGCCCGCCCTCCTGCTTGGCCAGGAGGCAGGCCATCTCCAGCAGGTTTTCCTCGGTTTCGGGATTGGCCAGCGGCACCACGACCACGTAGGGCTGGGGAGGCGGCGCTGCGGAGGCGGGAGCGACTCCTGGTGGAGATGGGAACCGACTCTGTTCCTCCTCCATAGCCATTTGCGTGGCCGCCCGACTGGTCAAAATTGGGCCCAGGGTGGCCGTTACCAACATCAACACCACCACGCTGTTGAGCACGTCTGCATTGAGCAACCCCACGCGGTACCCCACCAGGGTTGCCGCCAAGGTAGCCGCCACCTGGGGCAAGGAGAGCGACCACATCATCAGCTTTTGGGTCGGGGTGTAGCGGTAGAGCCACTGACAGAGTTGGGCAGCAGCGTACTTGCTGAGGCCCAGCCCCAGCAGGATACTCAACAGCAGCCAAAGGGAGCTAAGGGTCTGCAAAAAAGCGCGTAGATCAAGCAACAGCCCTATATCCACAAAGAAGACGGGGATGAACAAGATGCTGCCGACAAAGACGATCTTTTCTTTGACAGAGCCCTCCCGCAGCACATCGTTCACGGCCAGCCCCGCCAGAAAGGCGCCGATGATCTTCTCTACCCCAATCCACTGCGCCCCCAGAGCCGCCACAAACAGAGCCAGCAGCACAAACAAAAATTGGTTGCCCTCTTCGCTGCCGGTGACCCGAAAAAACCGCTGCCCCAGCCAGTCCACCCCAAACAGCACAGCAGCCGCATACAGCAGCAGGGATCCCAGCAGCCGCACCAAGCTCCAGAGGGAAAACTCGCCGCCGTGGATGCCGACACAGACCGCCAAGACCAGCAGCGCGGCAATGTCGGTGAAGATGGTGCCGCCGATGGTGACCAGCACCGCCTCGTTTTTCACCAAACCGTAGCGGCTGACGATGGGGTAGCCCAGGGGGGTGTGGGAGGCAAACAGGGATCCCAGCAGGATGGCCGCGTTCCAGCCAAAGCCAAACAGCCGCCCAATGGCGGTGCCCACGGTTAGGGGAATGGCAAAGGTCAACAAGCCAAAGGTGGCAGAGCGGTTGCGGGTCTGCCGAAATTGCTCCAGGTCGATCTCCAGCCCGGCCACAAACAGCAAATAGACCACGCCGATCTCCGAGAGCAACTGCACCGTCGGCAGCTCTGAAGTCAACAGGTTCAGTCCCTGAGGACCCAGGGCGATCCCCGCCACCAAAAGGCCCACCAACCCCGGCAGGCGCAGCCGCTCAAATAGCGGCGGCACCACCAGGATCACCCCCAGCAACAGAGCAAAGGAGAGGATGGGCTCCTCTTGCACAAGTGAGCGTATGGCCTCCATCGGCTAGGCCCCCGGCTGGACGTCTTCCTGATTATGGAGGCAATCTGCCCAAAGGGCCGCAAGGAGATCTGGCCAGCCCCAACCCACCCTCTCTTGCCTGGGGAAGTTCCCGCTGGCAATACCGACTTGTGCCAGCTCTGGATCCTGCAGCAGGGATTTCTTCCAGAACTCGGCAAGCCTTAGAGAAACTGGTGGCTTTCCGGCTGCAACACCACCTCGTTGGGCACGGCATTGGCAGGCATCGTCAGGACAAAGCGAATCGCCTCGGCAGCCGTGGCAGGGCTGAGCATTTTGTCCCGCTGCACCTTGAGGCTGATGGGATCCCAGAAGGGGGAGTCGATGCCGCCAAAGTAAAACAGAGTAAAGCGTACCCCAAAGCGCTTCAGCTCGTCAGCCATGCACTTGGTAAAACCGACCACGCCAAACTTGGCAGCACAGTAGGCAGAGGCCATGGCCATGGGGTGGCGGCCCAGAATGCCGGGGAAGTTGAGGATGTGGCCGGATTTTTGCTCCCGCATGGCGTTGGCCGCCAGTTGGCTGGTGTAGAAGCTGCCCTTGAGGTTGACCGCCAGCATCCGCTCCAGCTCAACAGGGGTAATGTGCTGGGCAGGCTTGAGGATCCCGGCTCCGGCCAAGTTGATCACCACGTCGATCCGCCCGTGCCTTTGGAGGGTCTGGTTGACCAGGGCCTCCGCCTGAGCGTAATCCGTCACATCGGCAGGGATCCCCAGCCCGGAGGCAGCCCCCAGGGACATCGCTTTCTCCGCCAGCGTGCGCAAGGGATCCTCTCGCCGCGCCGCCAGCACCAGATGGGCTCCGGCCTGGGCCAGGAGAGGCACAAGGGCGCTGCCAATGCCCCCTGTGGCCCCTGTAATGAGAACAACCGCCTGGGACAATGAGGAAGACACGTTACGTTTTTTAAACTCTTCCTCTCATCATACCCAGGGAGTGGCCTTGAGGGACGATCCAGAGAGTTAAACGCGACGCAGCCGCAGTCGTTGCACCCATTCTTCCCCGAAGCGCAGCCAGTCTGCCATTTTTTCTGGACTCACCTGTTGGTCGTCCCGCCAAACAATAAGCTGCGGCCCGGATCCCTCAGCGCAACAAGGAGGATGCTGCTCCAAGAAGTTGAGGAAACTGGGGTGGAAGCGCAGGCGAATCTTAGCCTCATCTTCTCCGCGCAAAAGGTAGCGGCGAGAAAAGTCGGGATGGTTCTCGAAATTGATATCCTGCATGCCAAAAGCTTTAGCAACGTCGTGGAACAAGGGAACTTCTGGGTGCAGCCGAAAATGAGGTAGCCGTAGGTCTTCGCAATAGGCCCAGAAAACAGAAAAGTAATACCCTCTCTCTCTTCTTCTTCTTCTGGAAGCCTTCCAGCTGTAGTCAAAGATGGCGATTTCGGTTCCATCGTTCAGTCGTTTGAACATCGAGTTGTAGAAACGAGCGCCGCTTCGTTGGAATAGCTCAAAGCCAGCCTGAAGCAAGCGGGAGCGGATCCCTTCGGGTAGCTCTGCTGAAGACGACATGCCCAGGCTCCTGGCCACCTGCTCCAAAGCTTCCCGACGCTTCTTCTCTAGATAGTCACCTAGATAGACGACAAGCGCCAGAAGGCCTAAGAGAATAAGGACCCAAATAATAAGCGATCCCATCCAAACCCCCCCTGAGTTTGTAAACTCAGCACCCCCATCCAGAGTACCATAGCAGGCACAAAAAAGGGATCCCTCCAGCAAGAAGGGATCCCGTTCAAAAGCCTTGGTCGAGAACTAATGCTTTAGATGAAAACCTCGATTAGGCGTCGAAATAGAGGGCAAACTCGTAGGGGTGAGGCCGCAGATTAATGGGGTTGATCTCGTTGTCAATTTTGTACTCGATGTAGGCCTCGATGAGATCTTCGGTAAAGACACCTCCCTCCAACAAGAAAGCGTGATCCTTCTGCAGGTTTTCCAGAGCATCCAGCAGGGATCCGGGCGTGGAGGGGATCTTGGCCAGCTCGTCTGGCTCTAGATCGTAGATGTCTTTGTCGAGAGGCTCGCCGGGGTGGATCTTGTTCTTGATCCCGTCCAAGCCAGCCATCAGCATAGCCGAGAAGGCAAGGTAAGGGTTGCAGGTGGCATCGGGGCAGCGAAACTCCAGCCGCTTGGCCTTGGGATTTTTGCCCGTGACCGGAATGCGAATGGAAGCCGAGCGGTTGCCCTGCGAGTAGGCCAGGTTTACCGGCGCCTCAAACCCGGGCACCAAGCGCTTGTAGGAGTTGGTGGTGGGATTGGTGAAGGCCAGGATGGCCGGGGCGTGCTTGAGCAGGCCGCCGATGTAGTAGAGAGCCGTTTCGCTGAGATCGGCATAGTTGCCCTCTTGGTAGAACAGGGGCTGACCGTCTTTCCAGAGGGACTGGTGCGTGTGCATGCCGCTGCCGTTGTCATTGAAGAGGGGCTTGGGCATGAACGTCACCGTCTTGCCGTGCTTGCGAGCCACGTTCCGGATCACGTACTTGTAAATCATCATGTAGTCGGCAGCCGTGATCAGATCGGCAAAGCGGTAGCCCAGCTCCCCTTGCCCGCCGGTAGCCACCTCGTGGTGGTGCTTCTCGATAGGCACCCCCAACTTGGCCATCGTCAGCAGCATCTCGGTGCGGAGGTCTTGATGAGCATCGGTAGGCGGGACGGGGAAATAGCCTTCTTTGTAGCGCGGCTTGTAACCGAGGTTGCCCCCTTTCTCCTCCCGGCCTGAGTTCCAGCGGCCCTCAATGGAATCGACGAAGTAGTAGCCGGCGTTCTGAGTTTGGTCAAACCGTACATCTTCAAAGATGAAAAACTCCGCCTCGGGCCCAAAGTAAGCCGTATCGGCAATGCCTGTCGATTGCAGGTAAGCCACAGCCCGCATGGCCAGGCTCCGAGGACAACGGCTGTAGGGCTGGCCGGTGCGGGGTTCAATGATGCTACAGATGAGGCTGAGGGTGGGCACTTGGAAAAAGGGGTCGATCCAGGCCGTTTTGGGGTCTGGCACCATGTACATGTCTGACTCGTTGATCGCTTTCCAACCCCGGATGCTGGAGCCATCAAAGGGCAGCCCTTCGCTAAAAACTTGCTCCGTCAGCATTGAAGAGTGGAAGGAGACATGCTGCCAGGTGCCGAAGATGTCCACAAACTTGAGATCCACCATCTGGACATCGTTGTCCTGGATCATCTGAAGCACATCTTGGGGCGTGGATGCCATTACTCTCTCCTGATTGGGTTGCGGTTGAGACTGGGGTAATCAAAGGTAGACGGGATCCCCACGCTTCGACTTGAATGGGCCAAAAGCGCTCACCCATCCTAGAAAGGCCGATCTCAGCATTTTGTAGTTTCTGATACGAAATTGCCCTGGCTTTGGCCTTCTGCTCCAGAGGTTGGCCATCGCGCCTCTCAGCCAGGCGTTTCTGCCCTGTTGTCCTCCAGACAGAGACAAAACCCTGTCCCCCTAGCTAGAGGAAAGCGAAAATGGGACTAACAAGCTCCAGCCTCGCCGAGGGTACCAGCTCGTGTTAGGCTAAAACGTAGTCGTTATGAGTTTGGTTTAGTTTTCAGCAACAGCAAGGAGCGACATCGGATGACAGAGCAAAGTCGGGTTGAGAACGTGGTGATTATTGGTTCTGGCCCTGCTGGGTTTACGGCGGCCATTTATGCCGGGCGTGCCAACCTGAAGCCGGTTGTGTTTGAGGGGTTTCAGGTGGGCGGGATCCCGGGCGGGCAGTTGATGACCACCACCGAGGTGGAGAACTTTCCGGGTTTTCCCGAGGGCATCAGTGGCCCCCAACTGATGAAAAACATGCGTGCCCAGGCGCAGCGGTGGGGGGCAGAGCTTTACCCCGAGGACGTCACCTTTGTGGATCTGAGCCAGCGGCCTTTTGTGGTTCGCTCTGACGAACGGGAAGTGCGCACCCACAGCCTGATTATTGCCACCGGGGCCACGGCCAAGCGCCTGCACTTGCCCGGAGAGGAGATCTACTGGAACCGGGGCATGTCGGCCTGCGCCGTCTGCGATGGGGCCATGCCCATGTTTAGGGGGGTGGAGCTGGTGGTCATTGGCGGCGGCGATACCGCCTGTGAGGAGGCCACCTACCTGACCAAGTTTGGATCCCATATCCACATGCTGGTGCGCAGTGGCAAGATGCGGGCCAGCAAGGCCATGCAAGACCGGGTGCTCAACCACCCCAAGATTACCGTCCACTGGCACACGGAGGCGGTGGAGGTTCTGGGCGACGGCCTGCGCCTGACGGGGGTGAAGGTGCGCAACAACCAGACGGGCGAGATCCGGGAGATGGCAGTGGGCGGCCTGTTCTACGCCATCGGCCACAAGCCCAACACCGACTTGTTCAAAGGGCAACTGGAACTGGATGAAGTGGGCTACATTGTCACCCGCCCAGGATCTGTAGCCACCAGTGTAGAGGGCGTGTTTGCCGCCGGGGATGTGCAGGATCACGAGTTTCGCCAGGCCATCACCGCTGCCGGCACCGGCTGTATGGCGGCCATGCTGGCGGAGCGCTGGCTCTCCGAACACGGCCTGGCACAGGAGTATCACGTCGTCCCTCAAAGCCATCTTGAGCCCGCTTCTGCCTCTGCTGTCGAGGTAGAGCCGGAGGGAGACTCGGCTGTTGAGGAGGCCAGTTTTGAGCAGGAGGTGCAAGATGACCTCGACTTCAGCCAGACCTGCCACGAGGGGAGCTATGCCCTGCGGCGGCTCTACCACGAAAGCGATCGCCTGCTGATGGTCAAGTACACCGCCCCCACCTGTGCCCCTTGTCATGCCCTCAAGCTGATCTTGAACAAGGTCATCGAAGAGTTTGCCGACAAGCTGCATGTGGTGGAGATCGACATCGAGAAAGACCCGGAGATCGCCGAGGCAGGGGGGGTCACCTGCACGCCGACGGTGCAGTTTTTCAAAAACAAGGAGCTGGTGGCTCAGGTGGTGGGTGTCAAGCCCAAGTCCCACTACCGGGAGGTGATCCAGGCCAATTTGTCTGAGGCAAAATCAGCTTGAGGTAGTCCCCCTCACCCCCGGCCCCTCTCCCAGCCCCTCTCCCTGAGGGAGAGGGGAGCTAGGCGGCTAGTCGGCAAAGGCGCTGTAGTAGGCACCCTGCAGGGCGGCCAAAGAGACTGACAACAGGGGATCCCCTTCTGCAGTAGTCACCACCAAGGGATCCGCTGGCCCGCCCACCTCTCCTAGAAGCTGCCACTGGCCGGGAAGCTGCGACTCTAGGTAGGCTTCCCAAGGGGAGCGCTGGGCTGGATCGACGGAAACGAGGATGCGGCTGGATCCCTCGCCAAAGAGGGCCTGATCCCAGCGCAGGGATCCAGGAGCTAGGGAGACGCTGGCGCCGCGGCCCCCACTCAGGCAGGCTTCTGCCAAGGCCACCGCCAGCCCTCCCTCGCTGCAGTCGTGGGCGGAGCGCACCCACCCCTGGCGGATGCCGTGGCGGCAGGCCCCTTGCACGCGCTTTTCCAGCTCCAGATCCACGGGGGCAGGACGACCCGTGACCTTGTTGTAGATTGCCGCCAAATACTCGCTGCCGCCCAGGCTGGTGACGGCCTGGGATCCCAAGAGGTAGACGAGATCCCCTTCTTGCTGCCACCCCTGGCCACAGATGCATTTCAAGTCCGGAATGAGACCCACCATGCCGATGACAGGAGTGGGGTAGATGGCCTGGGATCCCTTCTCGTTGTAGAGGGAGACGTTCCCCCCGGTTACCGGCGTGCCCAGGGTGCGGCAGGCATCCCCAATCCCCCGACAGGCCAGGGCCAACTGCCAGTACACCACCGGATTTTCCGGGTTGCCGAAGTTAAGGTTGTCGGTTACGGCCAAGGGATCCGCCCCCACGCAGGAGAGGTTGCGGGCGGCTTCGGCCACCGCAGCTTTGGCCCCCTCATAGGGATCCAGGTACACCCAGCGACCATTGCCGTCTACGGTGGCGGCAATCGCCTTGCGGGAAGCCTGCAGGGGTGGCACTTCGCCTACGCCAAATTTCTGGGGGCGGATGCGGATGACTGCCGCATCTCCCTGTCCCGGCCAAAGGACGGTGTTGTTTTGCACCTGGTGGTCGTACTGGCGATAGATCCAGGCTTTGCTGGCCAGGGTGGGGCGGGCCAAAAGCTGCAGCAGCACCTCTTGCCAGGCCAGCGTTGCCTGACCTAGGTGAATCCCTTCGCGATCGCAGGGGGGTAGAGTGGCGGGATCCCATTGCCATGCCGCTTGCACATACTCCGGCGGCTCTGGCAACAGGGGGCGGACGTAAACAGGAGTATCCTCCGCCAAGGCCCGCGCCGGCACCCTCACCACGCAGGATCCCTGGTGCCAGATCTCCACCAGCGGCTCGGCAATGACTTCTCCGGCCACGCTGGCCTGCAGGCCCCAGCGATGGAAGATCTCCATTACCTCCGCCTCGCGGCCTTTTTGCACCACCAGCAGCATCCGCTCCTGGGACTCCGAGAGCAAGTATTCCCAAGCCGCCATGCCGCTTTCCCGCGCCGGCACGCGGTCGAGGTCAAAGCGGATCCCCACCCCTCCTTTGGCGGCCATCTCTGCGGTGGAGCAGGTGATCCCGGCTGCCCCCATGTCCTGGGCCGCCACCACCGCTCCCGTGGCAAAGGCCTCCAGGCAGGCCTCGATGAGACATTTGCCCAGAAAGGGATCCCCCACCTGCACCGCCGGCCGATCCTGCTGCGCGTCCTCCTTGAGCTCGGCGCTGGCAAAGCTGGCCCCGCGGATCCCGTCCCGCCCGGTGGTGGCGCCGACGTACAAGATCGGGTTGCCCACTCCCCGCGCTGCCGACTTCACCACCGCTGGCGTCTCCAAAAGCCCCAAAGCCATGACGTTGACTAGGGGGTTGCCGCTGTAGCAGGGATCCACGGCCACTTCGCCCCCCACCGTGGGCACCCCCACGCAGTTGCCGTAGTGGGCGATCCCCTCCACCACTCTGGCCATCAAGCGGCGGTTGCGGGGATCCGTCAGCGGCCCAAAGCGCAGGGAGTTCAAGAGCGCAATGGGGCGGGCGCCCAGGGTAAAGATATCCCGCAGGATGCCCCCCACCCCGGTGGCCGCCCCCTGGAAGGGTTCCACGGCGGAAGGATGGTTGTGGGACTCGATCTTAAAGGCCAGCCAGTCCCCATCCCCCAGATCCACCACGCCGGCATTTTCCCCCGGCCCCACCACCACCCGCTCGCCCGTGGTGGGAAAGTGCTTTAGCAGAGGGCGGGAGTTCTTGTAGCAGCAGTGCTCCGACCACATCACCCCAAACATGGCCAGCTCGGTGGGGTTGGGATCCCGGCCCAGTTGCTGCTGGATCTGGCGGTATTCCTCTGGGGAAAGGCCGTGGGCTTTCAGGTCTGGCGGGGCAGAAGCGGAGGTCATAGCGTTCAAGGTTTACCTAATTCGCCAGGAAGGCCTGCCCTGTACCCCCCTATATCCCCCCGTACACGGGGGGACTGGGGGGCCGGTCAGGGTCGGGATGAATGGCGAAGACACTCATGAACAGATATCGTAATCTCATGTGCGAATTGCCTACCAGTACCGCTTGCGCCCTACTTCTAGCCAAGTCGCCCTAATGGGTGAGTGGCTGGAGTTGTTGCGTAAACAGTACAACTATCGCTTGGCGGAGCGCTTCCGCTGGTGGGAGCAAAATCGCTGCGGTATCCATGCTTGCTCCTTAACGGTCTGTCATCTGCCTGAGTTGAAGGAGCAGCCCGACTTGTACTCGCAGCAGCGGGACTTGCCCAATACCAAGGCTTTGTTTCCTGAATACCGAGAGATTTATTCCCAGGTGCTCCAAGACTGCATACGGCGGGTACAAAGGGCCTTTGATAGATGGATCAAAGGTGACTCCAACGGCAAGCGGGCAGGAAGGCCGAGATTTAAGGGTGTTGGGCGGTACCGCTCCTTTACCTTCCCCCAAATGAAGCAGGACTGCATTCGAGGGAAGTTTATCCATCTGCCCAAAATTGGGCCGGTTAAGCTGATCCAGCACCGTCCTTTGCCCGACGGTTTTACGATCAAGACTGCTACCGTTACCCGCAAGGTTGATGGGTGGTACAGCCTGTTAAGGGCTCAAGGGGTACAATAGCAGCACTTAGCAAACC
>NZ_JANSHO010000071.1:0-1442 GCF_047502635.1 Synechococcus sp. RC10B2 | reverse complement strand
GGGCATGTTTCTCTCCTTGTTCTTTTCCTCACACCTTTTTGGCTGTAGGGATGTCTTCTAGAGGTAACCAATTGCCTAACTCAAGAACAAGTCTGGCAACTGCGGACTTCGGTGAAGACATGATGTGGAGATTATGATACAGCCGAAGTCCACATCCTCTTGCTGTCCGGCCTGCCCTACAGTTAATGCGGTGTCCCCACATCTGTGGCCAAGACATGGGTATCTGTTCCCGCCATTCTCACACCTACACCGAGCCTGTGGCAAAGACCTGGGCAGATCTCACGCAGTGCGCTTTTTGTAGCCCATGGCCTCGTCTTAAGCTCAACCTCAAGCTCTTCAATGCCAGCATCCTTATCCCCACAGAGGAGTTGATTATTCTTATTCAATGAAGGGATCCACCGTAGTGGATCCCTGCCTGGCAATTTGGCTGTAAGCGTGAGGAGCTAGGAACTAGAAAGTAAACACAGCTCGCAAAGCCCCCACGCCAATGGTTGGGTCGTTGTCTCCGGGTCTGCCGCCATTGGGGTTGCTCACAAAGTAGGCAGCAGGCGTTAGAGTAATGTACTCGTTGACCGGGAAGCTGTAGTAGACGTCCACAACGAAGGGGCGAGTATCCCACACTCCATCGTTGTCGGCAGTCACAATTGGCTGGCCAAACACAATACCACCTTTGGCACCCTCCACGAAGAGGTCGGGGAAAACAAAGCCAAGGAGGAAACCGTTAAAGTCTTCCTCTCCCGGATCAACAGTACCAGCCGGTACCACATTGGGCAGGTTGTAATCCACATTGCCAGCCGTAAACCAGCCAGACAAGGTAATGCGAGGGCTGATCTCCCAGTTGGCTGCGAACGTAAAAGCATTCACCCGTGCAGAGACATCTACCCGAGTTCCTCTTACCGGTCCACGGAAGAGACTTTTACCCGTGGCCAGGAAGGTGGGGCCGTCGTTCGCCTGCTGCAGGTAGGTGGAAGCAAATTGGAGGTAGAACTCCAGACCCTTTGTCGGCAAGAAGCCCAGCTCAACGACGTGGGCGCTATCATCACCTGTCAAGCCACTGTCGCCAAAGCCTCTCCCCAAGGCTTGCCCTCTTCTGGTGCTGTAGGCATAGGACAGACGAAACTGGTCACTCAGGCGATAGCGGAAGCCAAATAGGGTTCCGCTGGGCACATCTGCCGTAGAGTTGGGAGCATCGGCAAAGTCCGACAGGGCATCAAAGGGCGTGCTGTACTGCAGAACGCTAGACACCCCTGTACCTGTAATACCTGTGTAGATGGTAGCAGCGCGGTCGAAAGCAGGAAATTGATAAACCAGCTGGGCAAGGGTGAAGGTACCACCCGCACCCCCCTGGAAGCCAACGCCTGGGTCACCCTCAAAGAAGGTGGTTACCGCATCGCGAGCTTGGAGACGAATGCGCAGGCGATCGCGACCCACAAAAGAAGCAT